>JAUWQO010000052.1 GCA_030610995.1 Desulfobacterales bacterium | reverse complement strand
CTGTCAGTATCAAGAGAGTTAGACAATTAAGGATACAAATTCAAAATGAGCTTCGTGATTCCGGTAGCTCTACAGATTCATTTTTTTTCAAAGAACAAAAACGGTATCGGTTACATGCAAGAACCTAACCGGACATTACTGTTCCAACTCCTGATTATGTTGCTTAATCTTTGGTATTACCATAGTCAATGCCTTCTCATGGCTTGAGCCTTTGAGGTCGGCCAGTGGGCCCTCCTTTTTTGGTGGATAGCCGGCAAAGTGCATATACTTATCTATTTTGCTATCTTTTACGATATCCCAAAACTCTTTTTCTCCATATGGCTTTGACCTGTCCTGATACCTACCGTGGTGAATTAAGCAACAACTTGCGTTTGTGTTGCGTCTTACTGCAATCAAAGCATATGGCATTTCATCAATGTCTTGGGCTTTTTCGTCATCCCGAAGAAGATTAGCGACATATGCATCTCCAGATTCACAAGTAGAAGCCATAAGCAGAGCACCAATGCATTTTTGTTTCAGCCCTTCGGGAATGCACGATGGGATCTCACTTTTCTCTAATAGGCGATAACGACTGGGCTTACATAAATTTCGGACTTGATTAACTTGAGTCGCATTTATATCGAAAAATTGGGTTTTCATCCTGTCTCTTCTCTTATTTTCGGTCAACGTTTACCACATGTATTTTAGGTAGCTTGCCATGATAATAACCCAAGAATTCAATAATTTTCATGCAGATAGGGTTTGTATATCACAATTTTTAAAGCGTTTCAATTTGTTACGTGAATAGCTATCTTTAAAAGTAATTATACGAATGCATATTTCATAAGAGCTAACGGCTAATTGCTAACAGCTAATCGCTTAACGCAGGTTATATTTAAACCTATCTGCGTTCATCCTCCAGAGGCGGGCGGGTCTGTGTGAATCTGTGGCTGAATAGTTGTGTTAATTCTAACCTTCATCCCGTCCACTGCGCCGGATAATGGAGATTTAATCACCAGCTCACCGTCCGACAGCCCTTTGTCAATATAAACGGAATCCCTGACACTGCGCAAAATGTTGACCGGTCTTATCTTTAAACGATTATCCGTCATAATATAGACCACATCACCGGTATGAACCAGATGACGTGGGAGCACAAATACCTGCTTTATCTTTTTTCCTTTTATCAATGCAGTCACAAACATACCCGGTCTTAATTGAATGCCGCTTTTGATGTTATCTTTTATTGAATCCCTGTCGACTTCCACCACCACTGGAAGCGTCCGTGTCTTTTCATTCATCTGCGCCTTTATCCTCGCGACCCGTCCTCTCCATTTATGTGGGCTGTTATTGTCCCTGAAAATTATTTCAACATCAGGCATGGCATCTTGTTTCCAATCGGTTACAAACCATTTGATATCTTTTGTTGTTATGCGAATCTCAACATCAAGGGCGCCGTCACTGTAAATACTGCCCATATATTGCCCTGCATTTACACGCTCTCCCTTTTCAATATCCCTTTCCAGAACCCAGCCATCAAACAGAGCAATAATGCCTGTTTTCTCAAGGTCGAGTTTTGCCTGGCTAAGCATGACTTTTCCCATATTTCGCTGGGCTTCAAGCTGTTCTTTTAAAGGCCCGGTTAAAGCTGACTGATTTTCAAGCCCCTGCAGACGCTCAAGACTTGCAAGATATCTCTGCTCTGCATGGTCAAGCGTGGTTTGGGCTACCACATTCCTGGTGGAAAGTTTTTTCAGACGTGAAAAGTCGGCCTGCGCCAGGGTTGCATCCGCCTTTGAAATTTTAATGCTGGCATCAAGGTTTTTTATTTCCTGTCGCAATTTCTTTATTTCAGCTTCAGTCTGCTCTATCTGTATCTTTTGCCTGTCAACTTCCAACCGGTAGACGCGCGGATCTATTTTAATCAGAACCACGCCCTTTTTGATAAAGGATCCCTCCTTAAAGGATGAATGGATGTCAACAATCTGTCCACTGATTTCTGCCACAAGTTTCAGCGTCTCCCTTGGCTTAACTGTGCCATAACCATCTATAATCATATTCAAATCTTCAGCTTTAACAGATAGAACCTCAACAAGAGGCCCTGTCTCCGTTCTAACCTGGCGCTGTGGTCCGGGTCGCAGCGTTATAAGCAGCGCCGCTATAGTTACAGACAAAGCAAGAACCACAACAACCCGTGCAGATTTGAACATAAAACTTTTTTTCATTATTTAAATCTCCGGTAACAATTCAGGTCTTTCAAAGAGACTTCTTTGACAGGATTTACAGGATGTTCAGGATTATTACAATTCTAAGTTATAAAAATGAACGTCCAACATCGAACGTCGAATAATGATGTCGCTCCGCTCCTCAAATTATTCCAACATCGAATGAAAAAATAAACTCCCGAATTTCTACTTTCCAATTTCAAGTTTCAAGCCGTGAACGGCTACCATTTATTTTATTGGTAAGCTCCGGGACAAAATCGAGTATATCCGCCACAACCCCAACATCTGCTGCCTGAAAGATTGGAGCCTTTGGATTCTTGTTTATCGCAACCATGAAAGGCGCTCCCTTTATACCACCCTGATGCTGGAATGAACCGCTTATGCCTAAAGCCATATAGACTTTTGGTTTAACTGTTTTACCTGATGTGCCGACCTGCCGTGATTTCTCAAGCCATTTTGCATCCACAACAGGTCTGGAACATGCAACATCTCCTCCCATAGCCCTGGCAAGATCATATACAATTTCCAGATTATCCTCATCTTCGATTCCCCTGCCAACAGACACAAGAATCTCGGACTTGGTTATATCAACATCCCCGACTTCGGCTTCGATAACCTCGATAAACCGGCGACCGGTTGCCGGAAATCCTACTTCCAGGGCTTGGGCTGTCTTATCAACAACCTGACCACCTGGCCATTTGGTTTTCTCTGCCTTAAATGCCCCTGGCTGGACTGTAATTACAGCGCCGCCGGAGATATCGCAAACAACATGTGTGCTGACCTGTCCGCTGTACTCCTGACGGACAGCTTTCAGCCGATTATCATCAACCCCGTCTATATCTACAGCATCGGGAAGATATGCAGCATCAAGCTTTATGGATAAACCCGGGGCCAGATCCATTCCAAATGTATCGTGAGGTATTATGATTAGCCCTCCTTCCGGTAAAATGCGAACAAGAAGCGTCCGAATCACTTCTGCATCCGGATAGGAAAGTGCCTCATTATCTATCTTCCAGACCTCTTGATAAGAAGAAGCAATTTCATTGCATACCACATTAAGATCAATGCCGGTTCCAGCGACAATCGCAGTAATTGCGGCATCAGGATCTATCCTTTTAGCTGCCGCAACCATTTCAAAGGCTGTGTCATCAGCAACCCCTTCCTTATGAACAATATATGCAAAAACCTGTCCGGCCATTATTTAATTCCTTCCCTGGCTTTTAATAGTTCAATCAGTTTTTCAATTATCTCGTCAGCGCTTCCTTCGAGCATTTCTGCCCCTTCACCAGGATCAGGCACAAAGTAATCAAGCCGTTTTACCTTTGATCCGGATTCGCCGACCGATTCAGACGATAAACCAAGATCCTCTGCGCCATAAACAGGAATCTCCACAGATGCTGTTCTTCTTATTCCGCGGATCCCTACATAGCGCGGCTCGTTGATACCGGTCTGAATCGAAAGCACGCACGGAAGATTGATCTCTATCATCTCCAGGTTCCCTCCTTCGATTTCCCTGCCCACTTTGATTTTTTTGTCGTCTATTACTTCGAGACAGGTTACAAGAGATGCATATGGCCGATTAAGCATTGCCGCCAGCATGCCTCCCACCTGGCCTGCCCCGTCATCTGCCTGAGCGCCTGTGAGGATAAGATCGTATTTCCCTTTTTGAATTTCAGCTTTTATAATGCTTGCAATTCCTCTCCCGTCAGAGCTGTTAAACACTTCATCCGAAAGGAGGACGCCTTTATCTGCGCCCATAGCCATCTCTCTCCTAACCACTTCCTCTGCTTCCTCGTCACCGACTGTAACAACGGTTACCGAGCCACCCACCCTGTCGCGGATCCGGATTGCCTCTTCAACCGCATAATTATCCCATTCGTTTACCGAGTAAACAAGATCATCCCGCTCTATGTCGGTGCCGTCCCTGTTGATATTGATTTCATTTTCCGAAGTATCGGGAGCCGTTTTGATACATACCAAAATTTCCATCTCATTCCTCCAGAACAGTTGCTGAATAATTTTAAATTAGAGCAAAGCAACTCATTAACTTTAGACTTATTAAAAGATGAACGTCCAACATCGAACATCGAACGTTGAACATCGAATAATGAAATCGCTTCGCTCCGCCAGTTTATAAATTGGCAGAATACCTTATTCAAAATTCGATGTTGGATGTTCGATGTTCGATGTTCATTTTTTTCAGTCCCTCTTGAGCAAAAACAACTTAGCGCTTATGGGGAGCATCTCCGACCCAGCCAGACTGACGGCGGGCAAACTCCAACATCGATTTTCGCGGCTGAAAGCCGCTCCCACTCGACCAATCCCTCTGACCTCTGATTTCTGACCTCTTATTTTATATGGTGATCAATCAGTTCAACAAGATCAACAACCTCCATCTTCCCTTCCATATTGCTTGTCTTGATGGCATCTTCTATATTTGCCATACAAAACGGACAGGCCGTAACAATTACCGTTGCGCCGGCTTCTTTCGCCATCTCAACTCTTAACTGCCCCATCCTTCTTTCCTCTACGGGTTCATAAAAAAGCATCAGACCACCGCCTCCACAGCAGAAAGAACGGTCTTCTGCATCCGGACATCTCAACCCTTCTTATGCCCGGAATAGCATCTATCACATCCCTTGGCGCATCATAAATCCCATTCTGCCGTCCCAGATAGCACGGATCATGATAGGTGTATACTGCGGGACTGTCTTTCACGCTATTTAGCCGGATAGCGCCGGTCTTTATTCTGCTTGCAATCACCTGGCTTATATGTTCTCAATTATATCAAAAGGTTATGATTTAGTTATTTGAAAGTCTGTCATTCCCGCGTAGGCGGGAATCCAGAAACGTACAACTATTTGAAAACACTGGACTCCCGTTTTCACGGGAATGACAAAATCGAGTCACTCCCGCGAAGCTTGTCCTTGACCTGATCAGGGAGCGGGAGTCCATAACAACTTGAAATAACTGGATTCCTGCTTTCGCAGGAATGACGATCAAGGGGTATGTTGGACTTTTTACGATGCTGTCAAGTTTTACGTTTTGTTGACAAATATTCTATTTAATCATAAAATTCAAATAATATTAAAAAATACCGCATTCTTTGAAAAGGAGACCGGTATGGCAAATGAAGCTGGATATCAGGACAAACCGTGGCTGGCTCATTATGGAAATGAAGTCCCGGAAACATTAGAATACGAAGAAATACACATTGTGGAGTTTCTCGAGAGATCGGCAGGAATCTTCCCTGATAAAACAGCCCTGAACTTCCAGGGATACAAGATTTCATATCGCAAGCTGAATGATATGGTAAACCGTTTTGCGGTTTGCCTTAATGCTTTTGGCATAAAAAAAGGGGACAGCGTAGCTATTCTGCTGCCGAACCTTATTCCCTGTGTTATCAGCTACTATGCCATATTGAAGATTGGCGCAATTGCCGTAATGAACAACCCCCTTTATACGGACAGGGAACTCTATCATCAATTTAATGATTCAGGCTCAAAAGTTCTCATCACCCTTGATCTGCTTGCCAACAGAATGATAGATCTCAGGCCGAAAACAAAGATAAAGCAGATTATTTATACATCTATCGGCGATTATCTTCCTTTTCCAAAAAACTTTCTGTTCAAGCTTGTTGCCAAAAAGAAAAAACTGGCTGCAGATGTTAAATCTGCCGGCAATCTTTATAAATGGAAGGATGTTCTGGCAAACTATTCTTCAAAGCCACAGCCTGTGGACATCTCTTTTGATGACATCGCCATGTACCAGTATACCGGAGGAACCACAGGCGTCTCAAAAGGGGTAATGTTGACGCATGCAAACCTGAGCAAACAGATCCAGCAGATTTCAGCATGGTTTCCAACATTCAAAAAAGGCAGAGAAATAATGCTTGGTAGCCTTCCATTCTTCCATGCTTTCGGACTTTCGCCCTGCATGAACTGGTCTATACACATGGGATGGGAAATTATTCTTGTCCCAAAGCCTCAGCCAAAACCCCTTATTGAAGCTATTAACAAATACAAGCCCACAATAGTAGCATTTGTTCCAACTATGATAATCGGAATGCTTAAGGATCCTGATATCGCCAAGGCAGATATAACTTCCATCAGAGGCTGCTTTTCCGGAAGCGCCCCTCTTCCTGTTGAAGTTATTAAAGACTTTGAAAACAAAACCGGAGCTGTGATCGTGGAAGGATTTGGTTTAACCGAGGCCGCGCCGGTAACTCATATAAATCCCTTTGTTGACGGCAAAAGAAAGGTTGGAAGCATTGGCCTGCCTACTCCGGATACACAGTGCCGCATAGTTGATATGGTTGAGGGAAAAACAGATGTTCCTGTTGGAGAAACAGGTGAACTCCTTATTAAGGGGCCCCAGGTTATGAAAGGTTACTGGAATATGCCGGAAGAAACAGCGGCAACCCTGGTAGACGGCTGGCTTTATACAGGAGATATCGCCAAAATGGACGAAGAAGGCTACTTTTTTGTTGTTGACCGCAAAAAGGATATGATCATATCAGGCGGCTTAAATGTGTATCCGCGCAACATTGAAGAGGTCTTTTATGAGCATCCCAAGGTGCTGGAAGCATGTGCCATCGGAATACCGCACTCAACCCGTGGCGAGGCGATTAAAGTTTTTGTTGTGTTGAAAAAGGGCGAAACTGCAACACAGGAAGAGCTTCTTGAATTTTGCACAAACAAGATGGCCAAATTCAAATTTCCAACTGAGATCGAATTCAGAAAAGAGCTGCCGAAAACCAATGTGGGCAAAATATTAAAAAAGATTCTTAGAGAAGAAGAAACGAAAAAAAGAAAAAAATCAGGTAAGCAAATGAGGTAAGCCCATTGCTTTGGTTCATTCTTGCTTTTGCAACAGCATGTTGCGTTGCCACAGGAGATGCCTTAACAAAAAAATTCTTTGGTCGTTTTTCTCCTTATGAAATGGCTATAGCTGTCTCTTTGTATAGCCTTCCCTTTTTGCTGATCACCTTCCCTTTAATTACCATTCCCAAATTGGACAATGTGTTCTGGCAGACTGTTTTAATATTAGTCCCTGTTGATATCTTTGCGTTATACCTCTATATGAAGGCTATTAAGCTTTCACCTCTTTCACTTTCAATTCCTTTTTTGTCTTTTACTCCTGTTTTTATGATATTAACCGGCTTTCTCATTCTGGATGAAAGCCCGAATGCCTGGGGGGTTTGCGGAATTTTATTTGTGGTGGTGGGAAGCTATGTATTATACAGCTCAAAAATAAAGTATGGATGCCTTGCTCCATTGCGCGCTATTCGCAAAGAGCCGGGATCATGGTTGATGCTTGTCGTTGCCATGTTATATTCGATTTTAGCTGTTTTGGGCAAAAAGGCGATCCAGCATTCTTCCCCGATATTTTTCGGCTTTTTCTTCCTTGCCTCCGTTAATATCATAATATTGATTTTCTTCCCGTTACTGTCAAAAATTAAGTGGAATGCTTTGTTTAGAATGCCTGTCAAGGGAATATGTGTTGGGTTTGCTCTCTATTTGCACATACTGCTTCATGTCCTTGCCATCAGTATGGTTGAAGCGGTTTATATGATATCCGTCAAGAGAATGAGTATTGTATTTGCCGTTATATACGGCTGGCTTTTATTTAAGGAAACAGATATCAAAAGCAGAATGTTGGGAGCAGTCCTCATGTTTCTGGGGATTGGCGTAATAACACTGCTGGGTTGAAAATCTATCACCCCCCTATATCCCGGCCCTCTTAATGCGATTGAGGCCATATGGGTCTATTGCTTTATAACTTACTATTCTTCCAGCAGGTCAAATTAGAGGATTGTGACAGTTTCAGTTTTTTTGACCGGCCGGGAATAACAAAATGGCGCGCCCGGCTGGATTTGAACCAGCGACTTTCAGCTCCGGAGGCTGACGCTCTATCCCCTGAGCTACGGGCGCACATTTTTTAAAGGTTTCACATAATAATTATTTAATTAATGCTGATAAGTCAAGAGCCTCTTTTGCTTCTCCAACAAGGTATAGAGAGCCCGCAATGCAGATTGCATCATTAACGGATGTTGTTTCAATTGCGTATTTAATGGCTTTGCCGACGTCAGGGATAATCTCTATATCCTGAATGATTTTTTTTGCCGCCGGGAACAATCTTTCCGGAGATAGAGCCCGATAGATCTTAGGGCGGGTTAATATTGCCTTGTTGCAACGAGGGAGAAGACAGGCAAGCATTGCAGCATAAGGTTTGTCGTCCAGTATGCCTGTAACAAGTGTTATATTTCGATCAGCCAGGTTGTCAGATAAAAATTTTGCAAGCCTTCTCGCTGCAATTAAATTATGTGCTCCGTCAAGGAGGATAAGTGGGGAGGAGGAGACTATTTCCAGTCTTCCCGGCCATCTGTTTTGCGCAAGACCCTGTTTAATACTCTGGAAGGAAAGGTTTGTTTTGTTTTTGTTGAGTATTTCGCATGCGGCAAGGACAATGGCTGCATTGTCAATCTGGTGGCTGCCAAGCAGACCTGTGCGCATATTTCTCCATACTGTGTTGATTCCAAAATAGGAAAAGGTGTTGTCTTTGTTTCTCCTGATACGGAATTCATTGCCCAGGCGATAAAAAGGGGCCGATTTTTTTGCGGCCATCTTTTTTAATACCGAGATTGCCTTTTTTTGTTTTACTCCGGTAATAACAGGGGTTGATTTTTTTATTATTCCTCCTTTTTCAGATGCTATTTGGCCTATGGTGTTTCCCAAATATTTTTTATGTTCGACAGATATATTTGATATTATAGAAATGACCGGTTTTATGATATTTGTTGCATCAAGCCTTCCTCCCATGCCTGTTTCTATAACAGCCCAGTCAACCCTTTGCCTGTTGAATTCATAAAAGGCCATTGCGGTTGTTAATTCAAAAAAGGTTGCTTTAAGGTCGCTTTGTATAACCTTATTTACAGCCTTATAAGATTCTACGACATTTTTATCTGAGACAAGGAGGTTGTTTATGCGGATCCTTTCATTAAATTTTACAAGGTGCGGTGAAGTATACAGGCCGACTTTATATCCGGATAGTTGCAGAATTGAGGAAAGAGCGGAGGCTATTGATCCTTTTCCGTTTGTTCCGGCTACATGTATGCATGAAAAACCATCCTGCGGATTATCCAGTCCTTTTAGAATGCTCGCGATGGTGAAAAGGCCGAATTTTATCCCAAACCTTCTGAGGCCATACATGGCCTTGATACAATTAGTATAAGAACTTTTTAGATGCATATTGATAAAAAAACCCGGCAGAATTAATATCCATGCCGGGTTAATTTTCCATACAGATTTGTATTATCTATATCTCGAAGCTGTAATTCTTCGCCTTCTTAAGGCTTCACGCTGTTTGCGACGTTTGTGCTCACTTGGCTTTTCATAGCTTTTTTTAAGTTTTAATCTTTTAAAAAGCCCGTCGTTTTGAATCTTTTTTTTCAAAATGCGTAAAGCCTTTTCAAGATCATTGTCGAAAACTTTGACCTGAATTTCCTTCAAACTCCTCGCCCCCTTCTTTCCATCATATAAATATGATTTAAAATCTCTGGAACTGTTTTAAATCATTAATATTTTCGATGGTTATTAAATATTTAAAATTTAGTAGTATAATTTAAAATGTATCTATAAGCAAGAAAAAAAATTTTCTATAAAAAAACATAAAACCAGGGCAAGAAATTGAAGCGTCAACTTGCATGGTTAGGATCGCTTTTACAGCTTTGAAACAAGCTCTGCTGTAACTGATTTTATATCAGCAGCGCCATCAAGGGTAATATATTTCATTGATGTATCTGTTCCAGCTACGTCTTTGAAATAATATGCTGCTGCAAGTGTGCCAGTGTCGGTGTCATAGTAAATGCCGTGGCGATTGTCGATTGCTCCCTCATCCTGATCGTCGGCTCTTTTAGATAAATCACCGCCGCATACCCGGCATTTGTCTCCATCAGGTTTAATTGCATCAATAAAGATATTGTTTGGATGGTTGTTGTCATTTGCGCAGAGCCTGCGCCCCATGATTCTGTCTTTGGCAATCTGGCGGTCAAGGAGTATTTCCACAACAATATCAAGATTCATGTTTTCTGCTTTGAGAGCTTCATCAAGCTTTATTGCCTGGTTCTTGTTTCTTGGAAAGCCATCGAGTAGCCAGCCGCTTTTACAATCATCTTGCTTCAGACGGTCGAGTATCATTGGTATTGTAATTTTGTCTGGTACCAATTCGCCTTTGTCGATATATTCCTTGGCCTGTTTGCCAAGTTCTGTGCCGCCCTTGATATTATCGCGGAAAATAGCGCCTGATTCAATGTGAGCAGCATTGTATTTATCCTTTACAATAGCGCCCTGAGTTCCTTTTCCGCTGCCGTTTGGACCAAAAAACAAAATGTTCATAAGATTCTCCTTTCTCTAAGCATGATGTATATTTTAAATGCAAAATTAAATTAAATGTCAACTGCTTTACTATAAAACTAACAGTGTTTTGTCAAGAGTTGATAAACCAGTGTTGTCAACCAGCAGCAATTCTAATTATGGCATTTTTTCTTGTACAATTGTGCGTTACATCCCCCTTATCCTGCCCTTTACCCATAAGTGTTGAGACATATTTTTATCCTTAATTAACAATTAGTTATTAACAATTGGTTATTGATTATTTATTTTATGTTTTTATATTTATGCCAAAGAAGCCAATAATAATAGTTAATAATCAATTGATAACTGTTAATTGCTAATGGAGAGATAACTTATGGGTAAAGGGCAGCCCTTATCCCCCTTCAAAGGGGGAATTTAACGGAAGGATTCCCCCCTTGAAGGAGCGGTAATATTTTCAGAAAACTAAAATAAAATGTTACGAATTGTTGATAAGCCAGATGAATTCGGGTTTTTACGAGTTCGTCAAGATTTTCTTTGCCAGCCCAAGGGCTTCCTGTCTGGTGTTGATTTTATCAGACAGCCTTTCTTCTTGAACAATCTTCAGGATTTTTTTAAATAAAGGCGATGGTGTCAGACCAAACTCATGAATCAGGTCGTAGCCTGTTATAAGGGGCGGCTTTATTATTCCCGGTATAAAATCCGAAAAAAAATCGTGAAGCATGACTTTTGCAAATTCGATAAACGCCGCGTCTCTTACATCCTCTTTGTCACCTTTTCCTTGAATATCGGCAATTGTATGAAGCAGTAAAGCAGGGGCATTATCTCCACATTTTATAAAGAATCGGGTTATACTTTTTTTTGTCAATATTTTTTTTTGGTGAGATATAAAAAGAAATAACGGTCTTATATGGTTGCGGACAATAAAATTTATATAATATCTTTCATTAGTTGAAAGTTTCAGCCTTTTGCTGATTTTGTTTGCCATGTCGGCTCCCTTTTTACCGTGGCCGTAAAAATGAATGTTGCCTTGACTGTCGATGCTTAGCGCAGCAGGCTTCCCGATATCATGCAGAAGGATTGCGAATTTCAGAAGATGTCCTTTGTTTTTGTTAAGCTGTTTTATGTTTTGGTTGTATATTTTAGGTATATACTCCGAATAATCGTTAAGGATTTTTTCAAGACAGCAAAAAGCCTTCATTGTATGTTCAAAAACATCATAAGAATGATACCTGTTTTGCATGCATCCTTTTAATGCGTCAAGCTCGGGAAAGATTTCACGAAGAAGACCGACGTCGGCCATTTGGGATAGATAGTAATATGCTTTGTATGATTGGAGTATCTTGAAGAGTTCTGTCCTGATCCGTTCTCCGGCTGAATTTTTAACAAGTTTTGCATCTCTTTTAATTGCGGAAACTGTTTGCGGATCGATTTTAAAATCAAGGGATGCACATATCCTGTATGCTCTTATCATTCGTACCGGATCCTTTATAAAGGCCTGTTTTGATACCATGCGAATTTTTTTGTCGGCAAGGTCCTGTATGCCGCCGAGCGGATCAATAATTCTACCTGAAGATAAAGAGTATGCTATGGCATTGATTGTAAAATCTCTTTTATTAAGGTCCTCTTCAATCGAGGCATCATTTATTGATGAAATATCAAAAATTTTATCGCCTGAAACCACGCGGATTATCATCTGCCCGGGTTTTCCCATCCTGACAATCCTGCCCGATATTTTAGAGACAATATTTTTTGCGAATTGTTCTGGATTTCCTAAAACAGCGATGTCATAATCATTTGGAGATAGCTCTAAAAGAACATCCCTGATTGAACCGCCGACAAGGTACGCTCCTTTTATTTGAGGAATAATATTTGGATTGATTTGAATCATAAGATTATTTGTAGCCCCGCCGTGGCGGGGCTTGAAACTTGAAATTAGAAATTTGGGAGAGATTAAAATAGAAATTGGAAATTGGGAAGAACAGCACAAAAGCATGAAGGCCAAATTTCTAATTTCTAATTTCTATTTTCTAATTTCAACGTTCCGTGAACGCTTACAATTACTTATTATATATTAAAATTTCATTTTTTTCAATGAACCATAACAAAAAACATCGGATAAAATTTATGGCATCCTTCATTCACCAGTTTACACTTTTTTCGAAAAAGCGTATATTATCAAATTGAATGCCGATGTCGAAACTGGAAATTTGAAATTAGGTAACGCATCTACATCTTTGTGTTTTTCCCAATTTCAAATTTCGAGTTTCAAATTTTACTGCCAAAATACAAGATCAATCCCGCGTGTCGCGGGATAAACTACTTTTGACTTGTCGTGAAGGATGCCAAATTTATGCTTAAAGTTGCGGTGACAGGCTGCGCCGGTTCTGGCAAAACATCTGTTTGCAACCGTTTCAAAGAGTTGGGTGTAAAGGTCATCAGCTCAGACGTCCTTGCAAGAGAAGTGGTTGCACATGATTCTCCTGCTTACAATAAGATTATTAATTATTTCGGCAAAAAGGTGTTAACAAAGGATGGTAGTTTAAATCGTCGAATGCTGCGCAGGATTATCATTAATGATAATATTGCAAGACAGGCTCTTGAGAGTTTTGTACACCCTGAAATAATAAAACTGATACATTCACAGATGATTAAAGCAGAAAAGGATGGCAACCATGTTGTGTTGGTAGAGGTCCCGCTTCTTTTTGAGTTAGGCATGGAGGATCGCTTCGATGTGGTTATTGCTGTAATTGCAGACCGTAAACTGCGTGTAAAAAGGCTTATGGATCGTGATGATGTTTCCCGCGAAGATGCCGAAGCCCTCTTGAACTATCAGTTGCCGGATGAAGATAAGGCAAGGCGGGCTGAATTTGTAATAAAAAATGACGGTTCATTTGCCCAGACCATACGATCTGTTGATCATCTTTACAAAGATTTGGTTCAAAAATATGTAAAAGAGTTTGAAAGTGCTTGACAAATACAAAATTATAATTTAATCTTTTTTTAAATATAAAGTATTGAGTTCGCTTGTTGGAGAGAATACCTCGTTAATTCCTTCAGTTAAGACCTTTGATTTAATCCCATTTTAAAACCTTTGACAGATTCCATTTTCTGTTTGATTATTTATAATAAAATATAGAGATTGCATATCGCGATACTAACTTGAGACCTTTGCATAATGCCCTCTTTTGCTTCCGTCAGAGTGCTTTGGTGGATCAGACTCAAATTTTGAGACCTTTGAAAAACTTACCCTTTCTGTCATTCCCACGAAAGTGGGAATCCATAACGAGTTGAAAATACTGGATTCCCATTTGCACGGGAATGACTATTTAAACTATTTATGTATCAGCTCAATAAATCAGGGTAGGGGAGGTTTTAACCTCCCAATGTGGGCGACTAAAGTCGCCCCTACCCCTATTTATTGAGCTATTACCTATTTATTACAAAATTCATTCAAATGTCTGGTATTGTTGATGAATGTATTCAAATTTGTTCCACTTATCAAAGTCGTGCCAGATCATATCTGACAACGCTTCTGCCGATTTGTAAACATCCAACTCGTAAACTCGTTTCCTCTCTCCCAAATTTCTACTTTCCAATTTCAAGTTTTAATCTGATTCATCCTTAGAAAAACCCAAAACTTCCTCAGAAGAATCAGCCGGCAGTTGTTCGACATCACGGAGCTTGCGGGTTATGGCCCTTGTCCTAACATCGGTCTGATCAATTGTGTTAGAGGCCGCAGTCAACTGTTTTTTGACCTTGTCTAAGATGCCGCCGAATTTGCCAAATTCAGTCTTGACGGCGGCGAGCACATTCCAGACCTCGGAGGATCGTTTTTCAATGGCCAGCGTTCGGAACCCCATACGCAGACTGTTCAGAATCGCTGAGAGTGTTGTTGGGCCGGCAATGACAACCCGATAGTTTTGCTGGATCTTTTCGATCTGGCCGGGTTGACGAAGGACTTCGGAATAGAGACCCTCGGTAGGTAAAAACATGATGGCAAAATCGGTGGTCCCGGGAGGATTGAGATATTTGTCATGTATGTCCTTCGCTGAGTTTTGCACTGTTCGGATAAGCGCGGCTGTTGCTTTCTGCACGGCATCGGCATCGGCAGCGTCCGCGGCATCGGCAAGTCGCAGATAGTCCTCCTGTGGAAACTTTGAGTCGATTGGCAGCCAGACGCAGGAATCCGGGTTGTCATCAGATCCGGGCAACCGGATTGCGTACTCGACAATATCCCGGGAACCTTCCCGGGTCTGAACATTTTTGTCGTATTGATCGGGTGTGAGGATTTGCTCTAAAATGGTTCCTAACTGCACCTCGCCCCAGGCGCCTCGCGCCTTTACGTTTGTAAGCATGCGCTTGAGATCTCCAACACCGGCCGCCAGTGTCTGCATCTCTCCAAGCCCATGCTGTACCGCCTCAAGACGTTCACTGACGATCTTGAATGACTCGCCAAGACGCTTTTCCAGCGTGCTTTGCAGTTTATCATCCACTGTCTGTCGCATCTGATCAAGTTTTTTCTCATTGCCTTGCTGCAAATGCTTTAACTGCATGTCGATCGTGTTGCGAAACTTTTCGATTCTAATTTCGTTCGAATCGGTAAGTTCCCTGATTCGCTTCCCTACCGACTCAAGATACTCCGTTTGCAACCTGCCCATCTCGCCCATAGTCCTGGCCATTGTTTCTGTTGAAGATTTCTGGCCGGTCGCTACCTCTTCACGCAGGTTTCGCGCCTCTTTTGCCGACTCCTCCCGGGCGCAACGGAATTCATCACGAATAGCCTTATCAAGTTGCCCACCTCCACGCGCCGATAATTTTATCAGGAGTACTATCAATAGAATGACCGAAAGCACAGGAAAAATAATCGAGAGCCAAATCGAAACAATACTCATAATACAGTGTCCCCCTTAGAGATGGATTTATCTATTGCCTGAACGGGGTTTTCGTTCAGGCGCTATTTAGTCCCTTAGTCGTGAAGTTCGTGGATAGGTTTTCAGCTCTTCCGGGTAAGGTTATTTTAGTAAACCCTTTTTAAAGGAAAAGCACCTTCCTTTTCAACCTGTTTTATATTTTACACTACCGCAGATCTCCCCGAATAAGAAAGTAAACTTTTGCCACACAACCGAAGAATTTACCATATTTCCTGAACCTCGGGTTTTGTTATGTTGTGCTAACTTACCTGGAGAATTTGCCTTGTATGCTGTTTCTGTCCGTTGGCTCATAGCTTTACAATCCGGCTTCCTTCAGATGGTCTCTCACGACTCCGCCCTTGCCTTCGGCTAATACTTCTGCTAAATTACTAAAACTTTAGCAGGGTTCACGTATAGGGGACTTTCACCACATAAGTTCACGTCCATGCCGCGGGCGTACACAAATAAATTCAGAGGACGCAAAAAGCCGCGGCTGCTGATTAAAACGTTGCCGCATAACCCGCTCCGCTCTGCCAAGGCAGGCTCCGCTTATTATGCGGAATCAGATTAGGGTTCGCCGTTGGATTGCGAGGAGAAATGAGACTATCGTCTGGTCCCAATACCTATGCTATATTTGACATGAATAGTGAAGATATAATTGAACTTAGAATCCAGGATGTGGTCTACCGCGGACGTGGCCTGGCGAGGCTGGACGGTATGGTCTACTTTGTTGACGGTGTTCTGCCGGATGAGCTGGTGCGGGTACGGATCAGGAAACAGAAGAAAAACTGTGCCGAGGCCGACCTTGTGGAAGTCCTGGAGGAATCTTCCTCGCGTGTTGTGCCGTTCTGTGAGTTTGCCGACAAATGCGAGGGATGTTCTTACCAGCACATGGAGCATGGCGCGGAGATAGAAATCAAGCAGAAGCAGCTTGTGAACCTTCTTGAACACATGGGTGGATGTTCCGAAGTAACCTGCAGGGAGCCGGTGCGGTGCCCATCCGCACTTGGATACCGGAACAAGATCTCCATGCACGTGAAGGGGCGGGGAGACAACAGGGCTTTTGGATACTACATGAAGGACAACAAGACCGTTCTTGATGTCCCGAATTGCCCATTGGCAATGGAACCCCTTAACAATCTTCTGACAGAACTTCGAAAGGATTCATCGTT
>JAUWQO010000037.1 GCA_030610995.1 Desulfobacterales bacterium | reverse complement strand
ATCTTGCGCTGAGGATGATGTTAATACCATGAAACAATTATTTTTCAATAACATTTACCATAACATCTATATTAAGATTGCCGGCAATACGCCGAATATATTTTGCTTTTGTTTCTGTACTTGAAAGTGTTTCGATGTAATATCCATCTATTTCATGAGCACTACCTGCTGATTCGTTTTTTTGTGTTGATACAAGTGGGTGCCCAAGTGTCCTGATAGACTGCAACTCAGAAACGCGCTTTAAACCGATATGTTGGAGAGTTCTGATGAAAGTCTTTGTAGCGGTGTTTTCGCAAACAACCACTCCATCTGGAAACGTAACTTGTAGTCCTTTGGGCGGCGCTTTTTTGCCTTCTGTTGTTTTTGGACTTCGCATCACTCGAAGTTGACGCTTTATGTCTACAGCCAAGGATGAGAGTTCTTTTGCCAAATCAGTCAGTTTCCCTTTCTCTTCACTCGGAACCTTAAGTATGTTTTTAAGATTTTCTTTTTCCAAATTTATATCTTCTGGTATGGGAATCCGTAGATTTTCAAGGCCATTAATTATTTCAATAACTTTGCGGTATCTTGCCTTTGCTTCAACCAAAGTAGCATCGTCTAAAGTCGAATAATTTCCTAAACTCTTCTCAACCCAAACTCTCAATTGATAAATTATTTCTAAAGGATCGTAACTATCCATCTTCATACCTCCTCGATATTAATGACCCCATACGCCACCGCCTGAGCGGTAATATCGGCCCTTTCCATTGCGATATCCAGTTCCTGAATGCGGCGCGCGTAATCCGCCTCGGCTGAATCAATCTGAGACTGCCGCATCCGTCTTATTTTTTCGTCAGTTGCCTGATCAAGCTGGTCTTTAAGCAAGGCAATTCGCGCGCGATGGCTGGTCGTCAGACTTTCACGTCGATATTGTGCCAGTTCCTGTGTACGGCGCTGGTGTTTTTCGCGCGCCTCCGACCAAAGCTTATAGTGGTGAGCATCAAACTCGTCCCAGGCTGAGAGTTCGGGAATATTATCTTCACTGGCCGGATTTTCTTCAGCCTTTTCAAGTAGTTTATTCAGATGAGGGGTAACCTGTTCTGAACTTGAGACCGGACACAGAACCAGATCTTCCCTGATACCGTGAAACTGCCATTTGTAGATTGCAAACAGGTAATCTCCGCCAGGGACAGACCGATCCTGTACCTTTAATATTGTGACAACACGTTTTGTAGTGTCAAATGCTCTGGAAGCTTGTTTTACCAAGGGGTGCAAAGGCATGATGAATGCCGCATCCGGATGTTGAGACGCACAAACAGCATCAAAGGTAAAAGTTAAGTGAGGATTGCCGCCCTTCAACCAGTTTTCCCATTCCCTGTATGAGGGTGTGTTTTGTCTTGGGAGCTTCTGAAAGTCTTTCAATAACCGGTTACGTATCTCAAGAGACAAGCGCAGCGTCTTGAGCGGTTTCTCCCCAAGAATAAATTCCTGCTCTTTGCCAAAGGTTTCCTGCAGGTAATTCATAATAAGATTACGAATCGCTTCGGGGGAAAGCCAAAAGCTCGACGCCTCGTCAATCTCTTTCTTCATCTGATCTTCAGGCAGGCGAATGCCAAACAACTCAACCTGCTTCTGTTCAAGTTCTTCCTGCTCCTGTATCAATCGGATTTGATTATCCGCCAACTGCTGGAGCTTTTCACGGCGTTCCTCGTCACTCAGATTGAAATTCTCAGCAATGTTGCGGATTTCTCTACTGATTTCACCAAGTATATCTTCGCTTCCACCCAGGGCGTTGTTGAAAACTCCTATGCGCACCAAACACCGTTCATAAATGTCCGCGTCAACCGTCCCCGGCGTAATCAGATTGAAAATGGCGACACTCTCACTTTGCTGTCCCCAGCGGTCGATACGCCCGATTCTTTGCTCTATCCGCATCGGGTTCCAGGGCAGATCATAGTTCACAATGCAATCACAGAACTGATAATCCAATCCCTCACTGCCAATTTCAGAAAAAAGCATTAAATCTAAAGCGTTATCGTCTTCCCGTTTCAACTCAAAGCGGCTGCGCATCTCGGCACGCTCTTCATCCGGTACGCCACCATGCACTAATCCGACGCGGAAACCATCCGCCTTCAGGTGTTGATGAAGATAGTGGAGTGTGTGTCGGAAGCTGGAAAAGAGCATGACCTTGTTGTTGGGCAACTCTTGTTTGTTCCTGAGAACCTTCCTGAGCGCCTCAAGCTTTGGATCTTCGGGATTAAGCTTGCGCGCTTGTTCCAGAATCATTTTAATTTTTGTTTCTATGGCTTCGACCGTTGTCGCAGATGGAGCCTCTCCCATATTGTCGGCCTCTTCCCATGCCAATTCGTCAACGTGACGATTAAGTATCTCTTGGAGGAAAGGGACAAGGCCGAACAAACAACTCGCTACCTGCCGTCTGATTGTTGTCATCATGAACTTGACATTGGTATCTCCGTGAATCCGGCTGAATATTTCTGCTTGAATCTGAAGCAGATCATCATGGAGCTTCTTCTGTGCCGGGGTAAATTCAATGACGACAGTTTCCGGTTTCCTTACCGCGAAGTCACCAATATCTTTCCTGCGGGTTCTGTTAATTATTCCAGCGAATGTATGCAGCGCTTCAATACCGGTAATAAGTTGCACACGTTCTTGCGGTGGAATATCTCCATGGGAGAGTTGACTGCGTATTCGGGAGAATTCCGGACTATTTCGCAGCAGGGCTTGTCCCCACGATGTAGCGGCAGCCTCATCAAGTGCCTCGGCGGCTTTTGCGGCCCATCCTGCCCCCTGACCGCGTACAAAGTCTATGGCTCGATTTATGAACGGATTCGGCTCCGCCATGTGTTCAAAGCTCTCCTGGTCGATAATGAGATCAGGGCGAAGTACATTGAGCAAAACGAAGAGGTCGTGACTACCCATCTGTATCGGCGTGGCAGTCAGGAATACGACTGCTTCAGCTTGATCGCAAAAGAACCTGATGGCTTTATGTCTGAAGGTATCAGTATTACGGATATGATGAGCTTCGTCCACAATAACCAGGTCAAATCTTGGCGGCGGGTCCAAATCCAGCAGACCCTTTTTGTGTTTTCGCCTGCCATCCGGGCTTGTCCCGTAAAGAAGAGCCTCGTCAAACAGGGAATAGGGAATAATGGCTTTCTGGTATTGTTCGGGCCAAACTCCTTCCATATCCATTTCGTTGATGCAGTACCGGAGCACCCCGCTGTCAAGATGAATGAAATGTTCTTCAAAACGTTTCATCTCATTCAGCCATTTGCGCTCCGTCACCAATGGACGAGGACAGATGATGAGGATGGAGCGGACATCTCGCCTGGCCTGCATCTCACGCAGAATCAACCCTGCCTCAATGGTTTTCCCCACGCCGACACCATCGGCAATGAGTAATCGCGGTCGGTCGGATCGGATAAATTTCAGCACCGGCCTGAATTGGTATGGAATGAAATCAACACGAGCCGCATTAAGAGAATAAAGCGTTGACAATCCAGGATGTTGTATTTGAAGAGCGGTGAGATAGGAATGGAACTTGTGACAAGGCAAAACGATAGAGTCTTTATCTTTACGATCTTCGGCCTGTATCTGGGAGGCATAGAATATTCTTGTCTCACCATCAATGAACACGTTGTAGCGATTTTCCGGCTCACCCGGCATAATCGACAAAACCGCTCCCTTTGTTTCAGGATTCGACTTCAAAAAGACAATCCGGCCAGGCTCAAATTCGGCTGTTTGTGTTTCTTTCCTTGAAGTTGGCTGTGTTTTGCCTGCAGGGGCTTTCGGAATAGAGGTCACATGTCTTTCGAGCAATGATGTTTTTGTTTTGCGAATCTTCTGAATAAAAGCATCTTCGGCTTCAATCACCGTGGCAAATCGCTGCAGGGTGTCCAGGTCCCGGTATATATCCTCTATCGGAAATCCCTCTATGCCTGCATGTGCCCACCTGTTCCTGACGGTTTGCATTTCTTTAACAAAATGGCGGGATTCCGGGGACAGATTCATCTTCATTGAAATCTGGTACCAATTCTGATCCAACACCCGAAGCAAGGCAGCAAGATCCAGTGATGAGAGAGAGACGGGTCCTTTTTGTTCGACTCGTCGCTGCTGCTGAAAGGACAGCTTGTCCACCACAGCATCTTTCCACCAGTTATCGAAAAGTGAAGGCAATATCCGGTCAAGATAATTTGCAAGGGCCTCAGCCGCCCCGCTCAGCAAAGTCGCAAACAAGGCCTGCATCCGATTGTTATTTTTCGCATGGTTTTGAGTCATATCACAAGAAAGCTCGCTGCTACAAACCTGATATGAGGGAAAAGATCAGGGCAGTGATGAAGTATGCCGCCCCCGTATGTTTTATAAGCATCCTGCGTATCAGCTCAATAAATAGGGGTAAACCCAGTTTATAGGGTGGATTAAGCGGAGCGAATCCTCCGAAAACTCCGGTTGCCTTCGGTGGATTCGTCGCTTACGCTCCTTAATCCACCCTACGAACTGTCGTCCCTACAAGACTTTTTGGAAAACATGTTCTCATCCCGGCAATAAATTGCCGAGCTATTTTCGAATGTCCCTAACGGGACAAATAATGTAATCCCCCTATTTATTGAGCTGATACGTGAGGCTTAACATTGTTTGTTCACTTGAAACAAAATCTTGTTTATCCTGTTATCCTGTCAGAATTTTTTTTCAAAAGGACTAACGTGCAGACCTCGTTAAATAGTCGAGTGGGAAAGTAGTCGAGCGGAAAAAAACCACAAACAAATCAATACATTAGGATTCAAATTGACACCGACTGTCCAATTTTCTGGTAAAGGCTGCTTACTTGAATAATACAAACCACTTGACCACTTGATTACTCGACCACTTGACGAGGTCTTAACGTGTTACCAATATTGTAACCATTTACGGTTGTCGGTTCACAGTTCACAGTTTTTTCCAACCGTGAACCGATAACCGTAAACCGTGAACGGTTACCCAATATTTAAGTTCTATTGTACCGCATTCTTTTCAATAACCCTATGAACCTGAACAATTCGGCCATCAAGTTTTGCATTATTTAAAGAATTATGCAC
Organism: Desulfobacterales bacterium; assembly: GCA_030610995.1. Lineage (GTDB taxonomy): Bacteria > Desulfobacterota > Desulfobacteria > Desulfobacterales > ETH-SRB1 > Desulfaltia. The sequence goes on along the minus strand of JAUWQO010000037.1, from coordinate 15,551 downwards.
TTTTCTGGCTGCCTGTTTTTCAACTTCAAAAAATGAAAATTCTCTATTAAGACTGATTTCGCCTACCATGCCTGAGCCAATTCCGGATTTATCACAAATTAAGCGCACAATAGCACCTTCATTAATTTTATCCAGCCTGCCCACATTAATAAAAAATCTCTGGTTTTTTCCTGACCCAAGGCGTTTTTTTCTTTTTACAGGTCTGGTTTTTGCTCTGACCTCATGCCTGTTTTTGGATTCAGGCATGGCCTTAGCTCTGGTTTTAGTATTTACATTAATATCATCTGCATTATGGTAATTTTGTAAAAAGCGATTAAATTCTGCTGTAATAAAACGTTTTATTAATTCTTCTTTGTCAAAATTTTCCAATGCACCGCAAACAGCAGGAAGATAGGCTTCTAATTCAGCTTGATTTACATTTGTATGAACAATTTTTTCCACAAGACCTGATAATTGTTTTTCACAAATAGCTTTGCCGTCAGGTACTTTATTAAATTCAAAACATATATTAAGCCTTTTTTCCAGCATACGAATACTGTGGATTTCTCTTGAATTGACAAGTGCAATTGAAATGCCGGATTTTCCCACACGCCCTGTTCTTCCGCTTCTATGGGTATAAATTTCTGCTCCATCCGGCAGATTATAATGAATTACATGGGTAATATCATCCACATCCAGACCTCTTGCCGCAACATCGGTTGCCACAAGAAGTCTGACAGAACCCCGGCGAAACTTCCGCATCACAGAATCTCTTTGAGGCTGGGATAAATCACCGTGAAGCGCTTCAGCCTGATAACCATCCTGTATCAATAATTCAGCTAAAGCCTGAGTATCTTTTCTGGTTCTACAAAAAATTAAACCCAGAATATCAGGTGAAAAATCTATAATCCGCTTTAATCCCAGAAATTTGTTTTTTTGTTGAATTGTATGACATATATGCTTGATATTTTTCGGGCCCTGGAGTTTGCTGCTCAACAACACTTCCACCGGATCAGTCAGATAATCGCGGGCGATAGCAGCAACTCCCTGGGGCATGGTTGCAGAAAAAAGCCAGATTTTTCTATGGTCCGGCATTTTTTTTAAGATATTATCAATATCTTCTTTAAATCCCATATTAAGCATTTCATCAGCTTCATCCAAAATTGTATATGAAACCTTCGACAGATCGGCAGTTTTGCGGTTAATCATATCAATAAGCCTGCCTGGAGTAGCTACAATAATTTGAGGCTTGCTCTTAAGCTGTTTAATCTGGGTTGAAATGCTGGCTCCGCCATATATCGCGACAATTTTAATTTTGTTCATATATCTGGCAAATTGTTTTAGATCATCTGTAATTTGAAGACATAATTCACGGGTCGGGCATATCACGATCCCCTGAGTATTGAATTTATTTGTATCAATCAGTTGAAGAAGCGGCAGACCAAAGGCTCCCGTTTTTCCGGTTCCCGTCTGGGCAAGTCCTACAAAATCCTTTTCACCTGAAAGAAGTACAGGCATTGCTTTTTGTTGAATTGGCATAGGAGACTGAAAGCCCAGACTCTCAGTTGCCCTGACCAGTTCGTCCCTAAGTCCTAATAGTTTAAAGCTCATTAAGTTCATTCCCTCAAAAAAATATTCGGAAACAGATAAATTTACTGCTCCCGAATGCTGTTATACATAAAAAAAGCTGCTCAGACGAATCTGAACAGCCTTCAGACCAGTTTCGCTACCGTTTATAACCTTATCAACAACAATTATCAACCTTTTTATTAGAGCATAGGGTCAGACCTTGACTATTAACTAACCTCTCGAGTTCCATGACCCCAAGGCATCTATACTTATCAATAGTTAAGGTCTGACCCAATAGACTGTTTCCCCGTCATTCAAATCGCTATCCTTGCTGCGACTTTTAGGAGCGCCTTGATGTCGATCATCAACAACTGCGAATGTCCTATGTCAAGGGCTGCCCCTATCTCTCCTCTAAGACTACATTCAGTGTTGAGCCAGTGTAATTCCGCCCATCAATTCATACAAGACGGCTTCTCACGCATATCCCAAATCAAACCTTCCCAACCGGTAATGACACCTTCATCAAGACAGACCGGGCACTCCCAGTGGATTTGATTTGTTGCGGGGTCAAAGTCAATTTCCAAAATCCCCTTGCACTGCTTTCTCTGGGGCCTTCGCCAGCATCTGGGTGGAGGGTCAACCGGAATGCCGGTTGCTGCTGAAGTTGCGTATATAATAATTTCTCCGAGCTTTTTGACCTTTAGCCTGAGTTGTGGAACTGCCGGGCCGCTTTGCGTTTCGTCCAGCCAATGCCGAATATCAATCATCCACATAACAATTATTCAACCTCCAAAGAATTTATTAATATAGGCCAAAAATCCACATATTGTGAGGTATTACTCAAGGACAATTCCATATCTAAAGCCCGTTTGCCCACTGGATAAGTGCCTACTTTGCAAACTTCGGATCGCTTAATTCCCGGCATCGAAAACACCTCTAACCTTCCGTCGAGTAGTGCGCACGTAATCCAGGTGTTTCCGGGGTCGGTGTTTCCCGGGTCAGCCCTTGACATGGGACATTTAATTCCCCGTTACTTCATTCAAATCGCTATCCTTGCTGTGTCGAAAGGGATCAAGTCGCCGTTTGACTTATGGCGATCTATCTGGCTTGCATGCTTAGAAAGGGCGTTTTACTGGCAATCAGGGAAAGCTTGACCCCAAATTCCCCCATTAAACCTTGGAATGGATAGTCAACGACTGTCCCCCTCTTTCTCTTTTTTCTTGCAGCTCTTTTACTCGCGGTGCTGGGATATGTAAAGCTGCTGGAACTATCAAGGATAAAAATTTGACCCCATTCCCCCGCAGAACCAGCGGGAAAACCGCTGGATTTAACCGTCTGCCTTAATGCGGAGGTTATAATCCCAGGTTCAAATTCAAGCTGATTGCACCTTAAGAGCATGCACTTCCTCATCTAACCGGCCCTCAAGTAAATCCTCAGTTACTTCAAGATCATATCGAGTCTGGAGGTTCAGCCAAAACTGAGGCGACATGCCAAAAAACCGTCCCAAACGCAAAGCTGTATCCGCAGTAATTGATCGTTTCCCATGGACAATTTCGTTAATGCGCCGGGGAGGCACATTTATATCCTTGGCAAGCCGATACTGGCTGATTCCTATTGGCTCTAAAAATTCTTCCATAAGAATCTCGCCTGGATGGATGGGAGACAGTTTTTTATTTTTCATATGATCCTCCTAATGATAATCTGTAATTTCAACATCATAAGCGTCGTCTGCCATCCATTTAAAACATATCCGCCATTGATCTCATCGATGCGTATACTGTGCCGGCTTTTCCGGTCACCTTTCAATGCCTCTAATCGGTTACCCGGTGGTATTCGCAAGTCATTTAATTCTGTTGCAGCATCAAGAATTATCAGCTTCTTACGCGCAATATGCTGAATATTTTGCGGCAATTTACTTGAAAACTGTCGATTGATTATTTTCTCAGCCTCCTTGTCCCTGAAGGATTCTATCATAAAAAATATAATAACGTATTACGATAATAACGTCAAACGTTATGTTGCGATCATAACAAAAACTGCAAAGATCGCATAATGGAAAATGGGAACCCGTTTCCAACTTACCCCAGGTTTTCAATTAAGCATACTGTCACCGGAATTGCCCTCCCACGAATTGTTTATAAAATAATTCAGAATAAACTGCAATATATTTAATACAATATCAAGTGGTTATACACATAGTCCAAGATATAATTCCTTGTTGAGATAATAAAAAAAAGGTGCTATGTATAAATAATAGCTTTTAAAAACATCGTAACCTCATCTGGTTGTATAAAATGCTGAAGCACTTTGAAGAATTACATATAGGTGAAGAGTTTTATTTTCAGTGGCACATTACTGAAAAATGCAATCTCAGATGTAAACACTGCTACCATGAGAAATACACTTCAGCAAACGAGTTAAACTTAGATGAACTAATCTACGTAGCAGATAAAATTGACGCTACTTTACAGAAATGGAACAAAAAAGGAACTTTGTCCATTACGGGTGGTGAGCCCTTTGTCATCAAAGACAAGATGTTCCCTCTCATGCGCCACATTGACTTATTCCAATCCCTTCATCACTTTGATATCCTGACCAACGGATGGTTCATTAACCAGGATGTTCTTACTGAACTCAAAGGACTTAAAAAGCTCAGGCGCATACAACTTTCCCTTGAAGGATCATCTCCCCAAATTAATGATCAGATCAGGGGTGAAGGCAGCTTTGACAAAGCGCTAAATGCAATCAGGTTGTTGAAAAAGAATGCTTTTCAAGTAGCCGTTATGATGACAATCAGTAATTTTAACAGAAATGAGATTGGCCCTGTAATCAATTTGCTGGAAGAAGAGGGTGTTGATACATTTTCCGCCGAGCGTTTTATCCCGGAAGGAAGAGGGGCCAGCCTAAAAAAAGAAATTCTTACACCGGAAGAGCTAAAAGATGTATTCAACGAGATTTATTCCCTTGCAATGGGAAAAACGAAGCTCCGCATCTTGTTATATCGCCCACTGTTTGCGCTTCTCAACAGTAACGATCCCACCGTGGGCGCCATGTGTTCCGCTGGCACAAATGCCTTGACTATAATGCATGATGGCACAATTTACCCTTGCCGGCGTCTGCCTATCCCGATAGGCAATGCACTTACTGACAGCTTTTATAAAATATGGTACACATCTGACGTGCTGTGGAACATTAGAAACACAAATAACCTTAAGGGGAAATGCTCTAATTGTGACCTCATACCCATATGCCGTGGCTGTCGTGCTATGGCTTATGCAGTCACAGGCGACTATCTCGCCGAGGATCCGCAATGCTGGAAATAAGTAAAGATATCGATTACTGTTTGTCGGAAAACATCTTTCTTCAAAAGATAAGCGAACTTGAAAAATACTGGGTGTTTAATATTGAGTCGGGCGAACACTTCAGTCTCAACGAAACTTCTTATTGGATACTGGAGCAGATAGCCAAAGGCCTGCCTGCAAAAAATATTTTGAAGAATTTTCTGGAAACCTTTGATGTTAATGACGAAAAGGGCAAAACCGATTTTATTGAAATAATAAAAGGCTTTTTAAATGAAACAATAATAAGAAAGGGGGATAAGAAATGAAGAAAGGCACGAAAAAGGCGTATAAAAAACCCGTTCTAAAAAAAGAACAAACCATGAACTTCCCTGTTGAAATAATAAACGACTCAAATAAAAGGATCGTTTGCCGGCAGTGTTCATCCTGTCATGGCTGTAGATGATCATCTATTGGTTCGTCATGCCAAAAATTAGGTCTTGTTAAAGATGAAAGATTTCTTGAATTTTCAAATTCAAGGTAAACATCGAACTTGTGACGTATGGCTGTGCCCTGAAAATAATCTCCATCTGAAAAATCTGAAACTGGAACCCTTCGACATCATTATCTGCGACGGTCCCTACGGTATCTTGGAACCTGAATGCGAGTGGGATGATTTTGATCTTAACACCAAAGAGGGACGTGAGCGGTTTCGGCAGCATTACCGAAACCTCTTTGATGCCTGCCTGAAACACTTAAAAAAAACCGGTTCCCTATTCATCTTCAATTATCCTGAAGGCGCCGGCATAATAAAATCAGTTCTGGATGAGGAATATTCCGTTCACTTCAGACGATGGATAACCTGGGTCTACGAAAATCATTTTGATTTTGATAAAGGCACCAATTTCCGCCGTTCTCACGAAGCAGTTCTCTACTATACAAAGGAGGCGAAGGGCTTTATTTTTCATGGGGGAGATTTCCCCGATGTTTTCTCGCATCCTATTATTAAAGCTGAATCCAGCCCGTTTAAAGATGGAGCTAAGCCTTTAGAAACCATCCGGTTTCTTTTAGACGCAACTGCCTGTCCGGGAGGGAGATTGCTCAGCCTGTTTGCTGGTTCAGGGACGGATATCGCGGTCGCTTTGGAACATGATATGGATGCGGTGGGTTTTGAGTTTAATAAAATGCACAGAGAGCTTATAGTCGAAAGAATAAAGGAGCGTGTCCAGAATGACCTTTGAACAATTAGAAGAAAAATGTTTGCTTCTCGACATCCTGATTGATTGCGAGGAATATGACGACTTCGCGGCTACTTTGGACGAAGTAGAAGATATAGGTATTAAGTGTATAAAAGAGTGCATAAAAGACCCGACCGAGAAGAAGATAAATAAGAGAATTGAATACATTCAAAGTAAGAAGCCAGAGAAAGAGGAGAATGTTTTTAATTCTTACTTCGAAATCATATTAAATTCTAAATATATACGGCGAATTCTCCATCAAAACAAAAGAAATATCCAGCGTAAAAAGGTAAATATTCTTTTTCAAAAACTTGCCGAGGCACTAATCAAAACAATTCCAGCAAGACCAATAGAACCGGAAGAAATTGAAAATAAAAAAGAAAAGAAGGAAGTTGAAATAAACCAAGTTCGAATCATTTTCTTAAATGAAATCAGTACGGTAAGCCAGGGTCATCTTGCTATAGGTTATGCTGAAACAGCATTATTAGAACTTAGAGAATTAAACGAAGATTGGCTTCCACAAAACAATGAAGATAAACCTATACGTCACCCTTATGAATTGTATGCTCTGTTTAATAAAGGATTAACTCTTGCCCATGACCACATTGATACCGAAGGAGCAATAAGAACTTTTTCAGAAATTATGGAATCATTTGAAAAAAAGGATTTTGCGAAATTAAGGGATGCATTCAAAGATGAATATGGCGAGAAAAATGCGGACAATTTTTTTTCTATCTTTTATTGGCTGATTTATGTGCCAACAAAATATCAACTTACAGAGACTTATTCAGATTTAAATTCGAGCCATGATCGTGAACAGGTTATTGAGAACCTGTTCCTTAGTTTTAAGAATTTAACCGAAAAATACCAAGTATCAGGTGATTCGGATCTAACAAAAAAAATCGAAAGATACTATAAAGCAAAATTCATCATACAGTATATGTTTTCAAAAATAGATAGTGGTATCATTTATAAGCAACTAAAAAAAAAGCAAAGTCCGGTTGAAAATATCTACTTAGAGGCTTTTGAAGAATATTGGGGAAAAGGTAAAAGGAATAAGCTTCTAAAAGAGTCATTGGAAATTATTAAAGATAAAGATTTTATTAATGGACATCCGGTCATTAAAAATCGCTTGACTTCTGTAAATGCACTATATCTCTTGGAATATGCAAAATCGACCGCAAAAGCTGATAAAAGGAATGAAGCTTTAACAATAGTTTTTAATATATGTACAGAACAAATAGCCGATGAAGATCATGACAGTTCTGACTGGTCTGATTTCGCGGTAACTTTTTTAGAGAGCACCATTTTTTCACTTACGACAGATATGGAAAAGGTCGGTTGGCTGAAAAAATTAGATGAAGATCCGCGCAATACTTATCAAAACATTTTTCAAAAAATAAAAGAACGAGAATGGATTTCCAGGAAAAGAGACCTTGTTGAAAAATTCATGAAATGCCAAGAAAAAATTCTTCAGCAATACGAGACGGGGAAAGAAGAGAATAAGAAAGAGCGCAACAAGTATCTTAAATACCAAATTGAGCTTATTGAAAAAATTTTGAGCGATGAGGGAGGAAGGGCTTTCAAAAAGCCATGGACAAACTACGAAAAGGAAAAACTTGTAAAAACATTAAAGAAAACAACAGGAAACGATTTAATTGATTGGTTCAAAGCAAAAGAGAAACTCCTTCCTTTTGAATCCGATGACGAAAAGAATGAATTTGAAAAAGTCATTAAATCTCTTGACGACGAAATAACAAATAACAATATATATAATTTACCACAAGACAATGACCTTAAGCCAGTTGCAGAATTTATCAATAACAAAATGAATTGTGATTTTTACACGAGGAAGCTTCGCTTGAACACAGAAAAGTTTTATGATCACTTAATTTATCAATCTTGCCGCCCATCATTGGAGGATAATTATGTGTTAACAGTTTTAAGGAGATGGCAGTCGTTTACGCCCGCCCTTTCAAGCGGTTCCGAAGTAGGACAAAAAGGTGGTGGATATTTTGTTTATAAGACAAATGGTAAAGGGGAAGTTGAAGAAGGTTTAATTATAGATCCAGGATTCAATTTTCTGGAAAACTTTTTTGGTGAAGGTTTCAGTATACGGGACATAAACGCAATATTAATGACCCACAGTCACCCAGACCATTCCAGTGATTTCATGTCAATTATGACGCTGGTGCACGAGATGAATAAATGTGGGGAAAGGGTCTTTACTGACGGAAAGTGGAAAAAACGAAAACTTGTCCTGTTTATGACGGATGGGTGTCATCAAAACTTTGCAGAACAGATAAATGGGAGCAAAGAAGAGTTTTACGATATTATAAGAGTTAATCAGAACGATAAAGAAATATATGGCGAAAACGCTTTTCTAAACCGCTTTAAATTGAAAGTTACGAAAGCAAACCATGGTGACTTAACAGATTATGATTCTGTTGGGTATGTTATTTATGATAAAAAGGATAATCCCTTGATCGGTTTTACTGGAGATACACAATGGTACCATGGTATTGAGGAAAAATACAAAGATTGTCCTGTAATTTGCATGAACATTGGCGGGATTGTTGATATTTTTAAAAAACCTGAACTAAAGCTTTCCGATTTATGCAAGAAAGAGGATAAGAAACATATCAACAATATTAAGACGATACTTTTGAGGGAAAATCATCTCTATCTGCCGGGTTTTTATTTGATGGCGGATAAGCTGGCGAATAAGAAGAAACCGAAGCTTTTGATTATATCTGAACTCTGTGAAGAAATGAAAGGTGGCCTAAGAACTGATTTGGCAAAAAAGATTAGTGAGGCCTTAAGTGAGACATTAAGTACGAAATTAAATAAAACCTCTGTTTTGCCGGAGGATATCGGTTTGACTGTAGTCCTGGATAAACGAAAGGGTCATGTATTTTGCAGGGTTTGCCAATCTGCACATCCACCTAAAAAAATTGTACCAGTTGAAACCGATAAGGACAATGCAATAGTTTACTTATGTAATAAACATTATGACGAATTGAAGGAAGGTTATTATCTGCCAAAGATTAACGAACTGGAATTGGATGAAAATGAATTACGAAACCCGCTTATTAAAAAAAGTCGTACCGGCTTTAGTAACCGTTTTAGAGCAATTTAATTTAGAGGTGGTGAGAATTGCCCGCTTAGGAACATGCCTCTTGCTTACAGGCAGCAATCACAATAATCCCGCCACAGCTCAATGTAAAAACAGCATTTGCGACAATCAACAAGAAGACGGTGGATGGACAGATGTTGAGGAAACCATTTGGAGTTTGGCGTTTCTGAGACACATAGATCATAACAATTTAGAACCTTTGAAAAAAGGAATCAAATGGCTTAGTAATCAAAAAAATAAGGATGGCGGCTGGGGCAGAACAAATCGTGACATCTCCCGCATTCCTGTTACAGGTCTCCTTTTGCATTTGCTGCCGGAACTTTCCGGCTCAAAGGCGGTAAATTGGCTAAAAAATGAGTGGAGGAAGGATATTCAAGGTAATACCAGGCTCACTTACAAGGGGGGCTTTTTTTTAATGGGTCTTTCCGCATCTGGTGTGACTATTGATGATTGTCCTTTGATTAAGGAAACATATTCTTATCTTTCTGATGAACAAAATGAAGATGGTGGATTTGGACCGTGGAAAGACCACCCCATTGGAAGTGATCCCTGGTCAACGGGAATTGTACTGCTGGGTCTGCTTTCCTATCCTGAACTGGTCAAAAGAGAGGTCATAGAAAAAGCGGTTAACTGGCTGGCTGAGAATCAGTTGCCAAATGGACTGTGGCCATATCACTACATTGAAGAGGGTTCCGCCTATGCCTATTGGGGTCTGGTAGGAGCTCTGAAATTTTTATCGAGAGAATCAAGCTAATGTGCGGAATTTGTGGAATTTATAATGAAAAAAATTTGAAGGCAGTAACCACCATGCTGGAATCTATCCGCCATCGGGGGCCTGACTCTTTTTCGACAACGTTGTTTGAAAGCCACTCTCTGGGAGAGTGCGGCCTGAATATCGTCAGCAACAAAGAAGACACATTGCCCTTGATAGACAGTAAAAATAGGATAGCACTGTTGTTTAACGGAGAGATTTATAACTATCAAGAAATTAAGAATGAGCTCTTAAAAGACGGATGCGTATTCACTTCCAATACCGATTCTGAAGTGATTATTCCGCTTTACAGAAAATACAAAAAGGATTTTGTGAAACATCTGAAGGGCATGTTTGCGATTGCCATCATCGATCAGGATCAAATCCTGCTTGCCCGTGATAAGTTCGGTATCAAACCCCTTTATTATTATCAGGCAGATGAAAGGCTTGTCTTTGGTTCCGAAATGAAGGCATTGCTGCGGCATCCTGACGTTCCTGCAAAACCTGATATTGACGCATTAGAGGAATTGACGGTTTTCGGATATGTATTTTCAGAGGAGCTTACTCCCCTCAAGGCCATTCGTCAGGTCCCCGCCGGCACGCTTATAAACTTTGATGGCCGCAACATCTCAAAACAAACATACTACAGGACACCCCAGGCCTATTATTTAAATAACGGAAAGAAAGATTACCGAGAATCAGTTAGTCAATTAACAGATATCCTGTTCAAGACGTTCACCGCATTCCATAGACATGGAAATTATGAGAAAGGAATCTATTTGTCAGGCGGACTGGATTCAACGCTCATGGCTATTTTATCACATGAGATCCTTGGCAAGCCGATCAAAACTTATACCCTTTATGATTCAGAAGAAGCGCCGGATTTCAACTATGCCAGAAAAGTGTCAAGGGTTATTGGATCTGAACATCACGAGTTTTTCGTTACCGCCTCTGACTACCTGAATGAATTGCCGAGTTTCATATACCATTATGAAAATATTATGGCGGGAGGAGTATTCGATATTCAGGGTGCCCTTGCCTTTCAAATACTTTCGAAACATATTTCCCAACACCACAAGGTGGCATTTACCGGAGAAGGGGCTGATGAGCTGTTCGGCGGGTATTACTGGATTTATACGCATCCTTTGGGTTTCTCTGACAGAATCAGGCAAAGAGCTTCAGGTTTGCCAAAGGATTCGAAGGTAAGAATAATTATAGACGAGCTTTTCACATATCCTGAAAATGAAAAGGCTTATCGAAAGAATCTGTTTGATATTTTAGTAAAGACAGGGCTTTCGAATTACCATTTGTGGAGTGTTGACAGATCGTGTTCTTCTTTTGGATTTGAAGCAAGGCCGCCATATCTTTATGATGATATCGCTGAATTTGCCTTGTCTCTTCCGATAGATTTTAAGGTCCCTGATAAAACCATGACGAAGAAAATTCTTAAAGATGCAGCTTTACCGTTACTTAAGAAATACGATCTGTTGGAGATTGTAGACAGGAAGAAGTATGGAATGCCGGCGGCATTGGGGCGTGTTGCACCTCAAGTAGTAAACATAATAAACAACCTTCTTCCTGCTGAGTGTATTAGTAATCACCCCTTTGCCGGATATATGAAGAGCGCAATGGATGTTCTCATGTTCGATCTTTTTTACTACTTTATGATTCATAAGAGGGGGCAATTTGAGCCCGGGTTCTCAATAAGCGATTTTTATAAAGAGCGAATATATGAAAATATGTATGACCAGCAAATTTCCACCCATTCAGGGCGGCATTTCAGCCAAAACCTATTGGTTGGCAAAAGGGCTTGCCGAAAGAGATGTTGAGGTTCATGTAATCACCAACGCCAATTGTGTAGAGGGGGAATATTATATTGATGATAATTTCCCTGAACTGCCTGCAAACCTGACTGTTCATCATGTCATGCCCGATATCCCGTGGCACATTCCCTGTTCAGAACTCTACGTCCCAAGGCTTTTAGATAAATTCCTGGAAATAATTGATGACAATCAAATTGATTTTATCGATACGAATTATCTTATTCCTTATGGGATTGTCGGCTACCTCCTGTCAAATATAACTGGAATCCCCTACATATTAAGGCATGGAGGCAGTGATCTGGCCAAGTTTTTAAATAAAGGCGTGTTCGAGCATCTTTTAAGAAATGTAATCCAGAACGCAGCGGCGATCATTACAGATGATCAGAATAGAGGGTTTTTTGAAGCCATCAATTCGAATGTTTATGTGCTTCCAAGATATATTCCCAACGAAAGATATTTTAAGCCCACTATCGTTTCGCATAAGATTCCGACCTTTGCCTATATTGGGAAAATTAATCATTATTGGAAGTACAAAAGCTTAGACAAAATAGTTGATATTTTCGCCGGTATCGAAGCAGAACATGCATTGCGCTTCGTTGGTCAGGGAAGGGGATTTGCAGAGTTTTCAAAGTTTGCCGAGGTTCATGGTTTAAAAATTCATGAGTTCAGGAAATTTATTCATCCGGCAAACGTGCCTCAGCTTTTAGGTCAGATTGATTACCTTCTCCATTTTTCACAGGACAATTCTATAATAGATTTTTCCAATATTGTATGTGAAGCTCTTTGGTCAGGCGTCCCATTGATAACAGACGAGAAGACGGACATTAATGAATACGCACAATATACAAAGGGTGTGTCGAAAAACCAGATTATAAGGTTGAATTTAGATGATATTGAAGCATCACAGGAGAAGATTGCCGCAATCATCAATGAGTGGGGCGGCTCTTCACGATACACTAATGAAGTGGTTTACGGATTTGACCGGTATATAGAGGTAAATCTAAGAATGTATGAAACAATCAAGTTGGCATCATAACTCTTATTCTATTTCTCGTGCAGGATAGGTTTTTTGAACCATCTCTGCTATTAGATCAGCAATCAAATGATCATCATATTGGAACCCATAAATACCACTATGGGACGGATCGTCTTCTTCTGGTTCATGCAACATGCTGAGATTACAGGCATCTGGGCTCTTAGTACGAACATAACTGGTTGTTTCTCCCACATTCAAAACAGCAATTTTCGCATTAGCCCCGAGTTTTAACCTTAAAACTTTACGAACTTCTCGGATTTTATCTCGCTGATCAGCAAAATGGAAAAAATCCAACCAATTAACTGATAAATAATCGTCTATCTGGCGGGGTTGGAAAGCTGTTCCGGTAACTTGCCCGTTTTCTGTGCAATGCATACCAGAACAATATCGGGAAATATGATCTCGGTCAGGTATCGGGTCGCCTCTCATTGCGAAGACCATGTAAGCACGCCGTGAGGCTGCACAGTTTCCATCAAAGAATCGACCGAGGCAAGCCCGGATATTCTAATGGTTTTATCAGGGTGCATTGAATCAGGTGTGAAAATTACAAAGTGAGCATCTCCGGTTGGAAGAAATTCCACAGCAAAATGTCGGTTAGGTCCAGTTCGCCATTGTGCTCGAATATTTTTTGACGGGGACAAAACAACATCGGGATACCTTAAATTTGTTGCTGATTGTAGGAAGCCAACAAAGCTCTTCAATGATTCAGGTAAAATAGCGACTTCTTCAGGATATTCTTCTTTGGAAACATCGAATAGAAACTTGATGCGGTTGGCAAGCTGTTTAGAAAAATTTATATTTAACTGATTTCGCACATGTAAAATTATCTCCAAAACTTTCTCATCGTTGCTCAAAAGCTCTTCAAGTTTGTCAAATGGACTTTCCTGCCCGAAAAACATTTCATCCTCTAAGCTGGGTTTCATCGTTACAGGCGATTTCCGTCGCTGCATGTCTACAAGCCTGCGCTTCAACCAGGTTTGAGACTCAATCCAGTCAACGGAACCTAATCGTGTTGCAGTTAGATTCTTAGCTGCAAAGTATTTTTCGTAAGCTACGACATTGTCCTGTAAAGTGGAAACCTGACCTTCATTATGTGTCCAGAGTGTCATCTGATCGCTCCCAAAATGATGTTTGGATTTTCGTACTGGTTAGATCGGTAAAGCCACAAACAATCCATTTATGGGCAAGCTCAAACCAATTCCATATTGCCTCTAGAGATTTATCTGCTCCAAGTCCCCGAGCTGAAATCTCAAGTATGAACATAGGTCGATTGTCAATTTTTCGCGTTGCTTGCTCAAGTTTAACATGTAGCTGTCCTTTATCTTCCGGCAAGGCAAATGAAGCCTGCCATCCTATATGGCGAGGTTTAGGGAGAAACCTGTTATTATCCAACCGCCACTCAAGATCTGGTAGAACATCATGAATGCAGGCACACGATTCCCAGCCCTCCCCTTTTAAGATATGATTAATATAAGTTAACTCACAATCAGCAGGATTTAACTGCCCTAGGTTTTCTTCTTCAAGGAATTTTGTAAATATATCGAAGTTGGTTTTGAAGGCCTTTATAACTGTTCGATAGTGCGGGTAGGATTCGTCCTGGTGCATCTTTCGCCAATTATATAAAAATCTATTGTTCTGTAGTTGAATAAGTCCATTCTCTTTTTCATTGATAAACCAAAGTCGTGGTAAAGGTAACTCGAACTCGACTGCCGATTCAGATGGTTCAGGGGGAAATCCTAAAGGCGGAGCATGCTGGCACGTAGGATAATCGCCACGCAGTTTTTGCCAAAACAAACCTAAATGTGGCGCTTTAAAGTGCTCAATTTTTTTAAAGGCGATGCCGCACACAACTTCAATGACAGGTGGTTTCATATAGGCGGGGAGACTGTTTTTATGGTTCATATGCTTTTCCATAATGATTCTTGAATTGCTATCAGGTTATCACTCTATGGATAAAATATACACTTAAGTAATTTCACAATATCATAAGCATTTTAGTAATACAATAAGATATACTCAGAAATTTTATCTTAGATAGCCAAGTCGAAGCCATCATATTTTCAATTTGCCAGCTTCTTAATAAATAACGTTTACGTTCAGTACTATGAAGAACTTTATAGTAGGATTCTCAATCAATTTTTTCTGTCTTATGATGTTTTTCAAACCTTTTAAGCATTCTAAAAACATCTGAGACACCTATGGTTTTGTATTCAGATGTGGTTCGCCTTCCCATTATTTATCAACATTTGCTGCCAAAATATTTGCCCACTCAGAAACATTCTCTGGTTTTACCGGGCGTGCTCCCATATTTATAATGTTTTTGTTGAAGTCGCTGTCGAATGTGTAGAGGGGTTTTTGCCATGATAGAATTTCCTGGCAGAATTCTTCTGTCTTGCCGGAGGGTTCTGCGTAAGTTACAAAAACGACACTGGATAATGCGGCTGTAAATAGATTCCTGTATTGGGTTGTTTTGACGGTAGGCCAGCGTTGATTCTCTTTGAAGGGTGACAAGATAAGGAGTCGTCCGTCCTCAAGCGGTTTCTTTAGTTCCGCTTTTATTCGCATTCCTTCAATGCCGCGTGCCGGACAGACAATAACCGGTTGTTTGCCGCGTAATAAAATTGTCAGACATTCCTGTTCCATCGGAGAGTGAAATCCGCCAATGACGGTCATGCCGGTTTCTCTCAAGATCTGAGCCATATCATAGGTATGCAGTATCAGTGTGCCGGGGCATTTCACTG
>JAUWQO010000050.1 GCA_030610995.1 Desulfobacterales bacterium | reverse complement strand
CCTCTTTGAGCAAATCCCTGACTTTGGCTGATAATGAGACATTATCCTTTTCTGCCAGAAGTCGGACATCCTGGTAAAGCAAATTGTTCAGGACTACATTTATACGTGGATTTTGAGCCGGCATAGTCTTTTCCTCCAGATAAAATTAAATTTAAGTGTAACAGTGGTGATACACCGTGTCAAATTAAAAATGGGCTGTTGCTGATCAGGCATTAACAAAAGACTATAAATCAACCAGGATTCTCAGGATTGGTAAGCTTTTAATAAAGCGCACTAAGAGATGGAATATAAAGGCTTTTTCAAAAAGCTTCTGACTATCGAGACATCACCCTAATTGTTGAAAAATGAATATTTTAATAACAAGTGCTAATGGCTTTATAGGAAGATCTTTGCAACTACGAATGGCGCTAATGGCAGGAATTTTATAAAGAATTTTCTTACCACGCGAAGATAAAATCATCACGCAAGATTAGGAGGTTATAGGTATGCAAACGGTTAACGTAAAAAAGGAAGCTCAGGATTTATTAAAATGTTTGCCTGAAGATGCGACATGGGATGATCTGATGTATAAAATATATGTTCGTCAGGCAATTGAAGCTGGTTTAGAAGATAGCAAGGCAGGTAGAACAGTGGATGTGAAAGAGGTCCGTTCCAGATTTGGATTGACAACATGAGAGTACGCTGGACGGATAATGCTCTAAGGCACCTTTTGGATATTTATGAATATATTTCGCAAAACTCTCCCTTTTATGCACAAAGAATGGTGGATAGATTAACAAAACGGTCTGAACAAATTGCTGATTTTCCAATGTCCGGGCGTAATGTTCCAGAGTATTTCGCAGAAGATATACGTGAACTTATAGAAAAACCATATCGGATTATTTACCGAATAAAACCAGATCAAATTGATGTTTTAGCAGTAGTACATGGTGCGCGGCTGCTAAGCCTGGATGTTGAGCGAAGAAAATAAATCAGGAAAGGTAAAAGTGACGGACAAATTGGCCGCAAAAAGGCGCTAACGGCTTTATCTGCCAGGCTTTATGCAAGAGGCTGATGGCTGACGGATACCAGGTGCGGGGAACAGAAGACAGAGGTCAGAGGTCAGATGGCGGAGGTCAGAGGGTCGATCCGCAGATTACGCAGATTACACAGATTACGCACCAATGAAATATCCAAGCATACTTTTATCTTACTTGCCTCACCACTATTTTAACCTAATTCCGGCTATTTTTTACCCATTTCCGCCTAAGGCACTTCTGATCCGCAGATTACGCAGATTACGCAGAAATGAAAGACGAAAGAACTTATAAAATAATTGGAGCAGCAATCGAGGTACACAAAGAGTTGGGTTGTGGGTTCCTTGAGGCTGTATACCCTGTTAAATAGCTTGAGAGTATTATGTATTACACGTACGTATTGCATAGTGAAAAGGATGGTAAATTTTACACAGGTTATGCCAAGAATCTCAAGCTAAGATTTGAACAGCATTGCAAAGGGCAAGTGGAATCAACGAAGGATAGACGTCCATTGAAGCTGATTTACTATGAAGCTTGCTTAAGTCAAGAAGATGCGACAAAACGAGAAAAATATTTAAAATCATATCATGGAAAAATGTTCATCCGAAAAAGGCTCAAATCTTATTTAACAGGGTGAACCAGGAGGCGCTTGGAAAGGAGTTTGCTTATCAGGGAATACCATTCGAGCCCCAGCCGATCATCCAAATAGCATACAAAGGAAAGCCGCTGGATAAAACTTATCAGCCTGATTTTATTTGCTATGGCGAAATCATTCTTGAAATAAAAGCGATCTCCAGTTTATCAGGCCCCAGTTAAATAAGCTATTCCAAATGAAATAGGCTTTGGCATAGTGAATTAGGCTTAACATTTTCCAGAGTAAACATTTGATAGGTAAGGATTTAACGGGGTAAAAATTGAGGAAGCTCAACTCATAAACTATTTGAAAGCGACGGGCCTTAAAGTAGGGCTTTTGATTAATTTCGGAGCTAAGTCGTTAGAGCATAAACGATTGGTCTATGGGTTCTAATCCACAGATTGCGCAGATTAACGCAGATTGTTAAGGGCGGGAAAGAACATATATCAGCAGACTTGTCCGCTTGGAGGATTACGTAGAAAGAATAAGAAAGTGTCTATTGAATAATGGATACAACGTTTACTATGTATGAGGAATTGCGGTGTGTTTTTTAAGTATTGTTTCAATATTTTTGGAATTTAATCTGTGTAAATCTGCGTAATCTGTGGATGGGGTTAAGGAATATGTGGAATGAATGTTCTTGTTACCGGAGCCAATGGTTTTATCGGAAGAGCCTTGTGTGAAAGGCTGCTGGCGGAAGGCTGTCAGGTTCGCGGCGCTGTCAGGAGCGCGGTTCAAATGACGGCTCTGCCTTCCGGAAGAAGCCGGATAGGAGATGGGGGCAGGAGAACCGGAGGTCAGAAGTCAGAAATCAGAGGGTAGAGGATGGTCTCAAAGAATGAGCAAATCTGACTTTCTTCGCATTGTGTGTGCCGAGGGCGAGGGGCAAAAAATAGAGTTTAAAGCCAAAATTACGGCTTTGGCTAAGGAGATGGTTGCGTTTGCCAATGCCTCAGGCGGATCGTTATTTCTTGGTATATCCGATGACGGCAAGATCGTGGGGGTTGATGATTCCAATAGGCTCAGAAGTCAGATCCAGGATGTCGCAAACGGATGCGATCCCCGTATTGATGTTCACATAGTGCCTCGCGGCAATGTTGTCGAGATTATTGTTCCGGAGGGTACAGATAAACCATACCGCTGCAAAGACGGTTTTTTCTTGCGTATCGGTCCTAATTCGCAACAGCTTAATAGAGATGAAATTCTGCGTTTTGCAATTAAAAGCAACAAGGTCCGATTTGATGAGCAATTTGAGACAGCTATCAATGCCGAGAAACTGCTGGACAATGATAGATTGCGTGCCTTTTGCCGCAGCAAAGGCCTTCCGGAAAAAACACTGCCAGGCGACCTGCTAACGAATATTGGCATTGCTCAAAAACAGCAAAAACATCTACTCTTGACCCGTGCTGCAGTGCTGTTTTTTTGCCGTGAGCCACAATGCTTTTTTCCAGAAGCTTTTGTTACCTGCGCCCTTTATGCGGATGAGACTCGCGCAACAATTCTGGATCGTATTGACGCCAAAGGTACCATGGAAGAACAGTTTGAGAGCGCAGTGGGGTTTATTCGCCGAAATCTTCGGGTCTCTTACAAGATCGAACAAGCAGGGCCAAGAGAAGAGGTGCAGGAAATCCCCGAAGCAGTTTTTCGTGAAGCTTTGCTGAATGCTTTGACTCATCGTGATTATTTTGCTGACAGAGAACACATCTTTGTTCATATGCATCCAGGCCGCATGGTTATAACGAGCCCCGGTGGTTTGCCGTACGGATTAACCCTTGAAGAACTCGGTACACGATCCGTTCCTCGCAACCGTCTGATTGCTGATATGTTCCACCGAGTGGGCTATGTGGAGCGTCTTGGCAGCGGAATCCACCGTATGCGGGAAGCAATGGTTGCCGCACGCCTTCCAGTTCCCAAATTCTTACCTACCGTTAATGCCTTCCTCGTTGAAGTTTTTACCTCTTTTGAGGCTGCCGGCGTTTCATCGGAAGGAGCAAAGCTTTGCAGGTGGCTTGTTCTCCATGGCCCGGCATCAATGCAAGATATTATGGGAGCTTTCCATATCTCCAAGACAACAGTCCATCGGCGCATTACAAAATTGATAGCTGATGGGTGGATTGAAGTTCACGGTTCAGGCCGGAGCACTAATTATGCTTTAAGTAATGTTTCTATGTGCAGTGGCAAGAAGAAGGAACGATAATATCGTCTTATATCATCATGTTATGTGCAAAATGGAACGGAGGCGGAACGAAGGAAGGGTTGAACATGGGCTCGTGTCTTCACTCTTGGCAGATCGGAAATGGAATAGAGGGCGGATGTTGGAAACAAAACAGATAAAGTCTGCAAAAGACTTGAGAGTGTACAAAAAAGCCTATGCGCTCGCAATGGAAATATTCAATATCAGTAAGAGATGGCCAATGAATATGATCGCAATAAAATTATAGAACAAATGACAGAAGGAATCTTTTCTTTACACATTTCCGCATACGGCTGATTTGGGTAAGATTAATTTGTAATGAATATTTTAATAACAGGCGCAAACGGCTTTATCGGCCGGGCATTATGCAAGAGGCTGATGGCTGACGGATACCAGGTTCGCGGTGCTGTCAGGGGTGCAACTCAAATTATGGCTCTGCCTTTAGGGGTTGAAGGGGTGGTGGTCGGTGATATTGGCCCGGAAACTGATTGGTCTGAGGCACTGGACAGTATTGAGGGGATTGTGCATCTTGCCGCCCGGGTGCATGTTATGCGCGAGAGCGCTGCTGATCCGCTTGCTGCGTTCAGGCTGGTGAATGTAGCCGGAACCGAACGTCTGACGCGGCAGGCTGCTGAGGCAGGTGTGAAGCGTTTGGTTTATATCAGTTCGGTCAAGGTAAATGGGGAAAGGACGGAAAAAAGGGATGAACGTCCAACATCGAACATTGAACGTCCAACGTCGAATGAAAAACAAAAAAAACAGAAGTCAGAAGATTACAGACCGGGATGGTTGGATGGTTGGATGATTAGGATGAATGAATGGAAGGCTGAAGGCAGGTCTGATCCACAGATTACCCCAGTACCATCTCCCGGAGCTACGGGGCAGGCGCAGATTACACGGATTAGGAAAAAAGGGGCAGAAAGCAGAGGGCAGGAAGGTGAGCTGAAAGAGTTTTTTTCTGAAAAGGATGTTCCTGAACCGCAGGATCCGTATGCTGTTTCCAAGTGGGAGGCTGAACAGGTTTTAAACGATATTGCCGAAAAGAGAGGTCTTGAGGTTGTTACCTTAAGGCCGCCTCTGGTTTATGGGCCCGGAGTTAAGGGGAATTTTTTGCGTCTTGTCAAGCTTGTGAGATTCGGTGTTCCCCTTCCCTTTGGATGTGTAAAAAATCGGCGAAGCCTGATATATATCGGAAATCTTGTTGATGCAATTGTTAACTGTATGACCAATCCGAATGCGGCAGGCAAGACCTATCTCGTAAGCGACGGGGAGGATGTCTCCACGCCTAACCTGATCCGCAGGATTGCAGCCGCATCAAACCGGCGTGCATTCATGTTGCCTGTTCCGGTTTGGGTGATACGGATGGCCGGGAGAATTATAGGCAGGTCTGATGAGCTTGATAGACTTTTTGGGTCGTTGACGGTTGATATTTCTAAAATCCACAGGGAGTTGAACTGGTATCCGCCTTTTACGATGGAAGAGGGAATTCGTGAGACGGTTTGTTGGTATAAGTCCGCAGATTACGCAGATTACACGGATTAAAAAAAAATGAAGGACGAGAGAGAACTTACAAAATAATTGGGGCAGCTATCGAGGTTCAATCCGCAGATTACCTGTCTGCGTGCGGTTACGCACAGGCAGGCGCAGATGGAAAAATATGACAACTAATTTGCCAACTAACTACCCCGCCTTGCTGGGTGAGATCAAACAGCGTATCCGCGCTGCACAGTATGAGGCGCTCAAGGCGATCAACAAGGAGCTGATTGCCCTGAAAAACTCGCACCAATGGTGCGAGAAATTAGCTGGACTAAAAACATCCTCATTTTTGAAAAGTGCAAGGATGATCTGGAGCGTGAGTTTTACATCCGCATGACCCGAAAATTTGGTTGGACAAAAAATGTCCTGGCCATCAAGATCGAGACCAACACCTATGAAAATACCCTGTTGAATCAGACAAAATTTAATCAGACTGTTTCCAAAGAAATCCGCAATCAAGCTAAACTGGCGGTTAAAGACGAATATACCTTTGACTTTCTCGAACTGGGTGAAGAGCATAGCGAACGCGAATTGGAGCGCGCTCTTATATCGAAGGTGGAAATTTTCTTGCGGGAATCAAACAAACCCATCGGCGTGGCATCATATCGGATTCTGAGCACCCTGCCGCAAGAGCTTCGGGGAATCCTCCCTTCGCCGGAACAGATAGCGCAGCTGCTTGAAGGGGTGTAGTAAAACGTGCCTGGCGCAGATCAACGGGCGGAATGCAATCCGCAGATTACGCAGATTAAATGATGAAGGACGAGAGAACAATCCGCAGATTACGCAGATTACGCAGAAATGAAAGACGAAAGGACATACAAAATCATCGGAGCGGCAATGGAAGTTCATAAAGAGTTGGGGTGCGAGTTTCTTGAGGCTGTATATCAAGAGGCTCTGGAGAGAGAATTTACAATTCAGCGTATTCCATTCAAAGCTTAACCTATTATTCAGATAAGATACAAAGAGCAACTCCTGAATAAAACATACCAACCAGATTTCATTTCTTATGATGAGGTTATAGTGGAGATTAAAGCACTGGATAAGTTGTCTGGAAATGAACAGTCTCAAATCATTAACTACCTTAAAGCATCTGGTTTTACAACCGGTCTTCTAATCAACTTTGGAGCCAAGTCTCTTGAATATAAGCGCTTAGTTTACGGGTTTAACTAAATGAGTTTTTCTTTAAAATCTGCGAAAACCTGCGAAATCTGTGGATTGAAGCGTATTTTTGACCTGGCTATGGCCGGTTTTTTATTATGTTTTTTGAGTGTGCCGATTTTGGTTATCGGATTGATGGTAAAGCTGACTTCCATGGGGCCGGCTTTGTACTGGTCGGACAGGGTGGGGATTAATAACAGGATATTCAGGATGCCCAAGTTTCGGACGATGCGCATTAACACCCCTGCTGTTGCAACACATCTGATGAAAAATCCTGATGCTTACCTTACGCCGATCGGTTCTTTTTTGCGCAAGTTCAGTCTGGATGAACTGCCGCAGCTTTACAGTGTTTTAAAGGGAAACATAAGTTTTGTGGGGCCACGTCCGGCTCTGTATAATCAGGATGATCTGATCGAGCTTAGAACCGGCAAGGGAATTCATAGACTCATTCCGGGGATCACAGGCTGGGCGCAGGTAAACGGAAGGGATGAATTGCCGATTCCGGTGAAGGTGGAATTTGATGAGTATTACCTGAAAAACAATCCGCAGATTACGCAGATTTACGCAGATTAAAAAGCAAAAAATGATCTTAAGACCCGCCTGCCATAGCTTATAATAATTCAGTAGTAATTGATGAACTTAGTGAACAACACCGTTGTGTCTGCTTTGATATGTAGTACAGGCATAGCGGGCAGGTATTGTGGATGACAGTTGTAAAGGGTGGGAGGAGGGAAGGGGTCATTCACTAAGAGAAAGTTTTGGGTGCTGGGTTTGAGTTATGGATGGGGAGAAGATTGATGAGCTGGGCAGGCACAGACTTTTGAAAAGAATTAACCGCCCGCTTCGCTCAAGACGCAAAGTTCGCAAAGGGTATGTTTTTTTCAATTGCCAAAGAGGGCACGGCAGATGAAAACCCATCGGCGGCTTCGCTGCGGCTAAAATGGCAGGAACATAATGGTCACGCATTAATTTTAGTCGGGGGTCGGGGGTCAGAATTTAGCATTGGTGTCCATCGGTGTCACACCTTGACGTGTCCATTTAGGAAGAGTGCGGGCATAAGCGCTAAGTTGTTTTTGCCGAGGAGGGACTGAAAAAAAATAAACATCGAACGTTGAATGGGAAAAGATGTGAGTTCTTATGTTTATGCTAAAAAAGATTGTAGCTCCTTTATTCATGCCCTTATCTCTGTGTTTTGAATTGCTGTTAGTTGGACTTTTTCTCCTTTGGTTTACTCGCAAACAAAAGGCCGGCAAAATAGTTGTTTCCTTTGGAATAGCTTTGTTAATGATTTTTAGTTATGGAGCTGTTTCAAATATATTGCTTAAATCATTGGAGTGTAAATATCCTGCGCTAAATGATATAAATAAGTATTCTGATGTAAAATGGGTAGTAGTACTGGGAGGAGGGCACATATCTGACCCAAAGCTTCCCGCTAATGATCAACTTTCGAGTTCTTCCCTTGCTCGCCTGGTAGAGGGTATTCGAATTCATAAAAAATTAAAAAATAGCAAGTTAATTCTGTCTGGAGGCAGGGTATTTGATTCAGTCCCGGAAGCTTATACTATGGCAAAGGCGGCTGTTTCGCTTGGCATAGATGCAAGTGACTTGATTCAGGAGTCCATGTCAAAAGATACAAAGGATCAAGCCATGCACATAAAGAAAATAGTAGAAGGCGAAAGATTTATTCTTGTAACCTCTGCTTGCCATATTCCGCGTTCGATAGCTCTTTTTCGAAAATTGGGTTCTCAGCCCATACCTGCACCTACGGATCATTATTTAAAGGGTCAAAATGAAATCAGTTTAAATTCCTTCTTTCCAGACGCTGGAGAGTTTGTCAAGCTCGAGACCCGTTTTCACGAATATTTGGGATTGGCGTGGGCAAAAATCAGAGGACAAATCTAATCCGCAGATTACGCAGATTGACGCAGATTATGAAAAGGAAAAAAGAACGTAGATCCGCAGATAACGCAGATTGACGCAGATTAATAGCCGCAAAAAGGCGCAAAAAGCGCAAAGATAGCAGAGATGATAAAATTAGCCACACCGGTTAAATGGTCCTCCGGAATTTAACTGGGCAGACTCATACAGAGTCACACAGACTGGGAAAGAAGATAAGAAGGTTAGAAGATGAGAAGACAGATGTCAGATGTCGGCACTTGCGTCCATAAATAAGTAAATAACTTGACATGTAATTAGTGTCTGAACGAAAACACCCATTAAATTGATTTGTTGGAAAATCGAAAATCAGGTTTGAATTTTGAATGAAGGAAAAACCAAACATCATTCATCTTGGTGGTGAACATACAGTTACTGGGTCTTGCCATCTGTTGCAGGCTAAGGGGCTTAATATCCTGGTAGATTGTGGTCTTGCACAAGGCGATGATTCTGTCATGCCTATGGAATCATGGCCGGTAAGAGCTTCCGAGATCGACTATCTGTTTCTTACCCATGCGCATATTGACCATATCGGCAGGGTGCCTGAGCTGATTGAGAGTGGGTTCAAGGGCGAGATAATCTGTTCCCATGCCACCAAAGCGCTGCTGATTCCCATGCTCAGGGATGCCCTTTCATTTACAGGAAAAAGCCGGCAACAGGTGCAGTATCTTGAAAAGAGCGTTGATGAGCTTTCCTGGGGTTTTGAATACAGGGAGACTTTTTCCCTGAAAAAGGGTATTGAGTTCAAGCTCGGCAATGCCGGCCATATTCTTGGATCATGCTTTGTATGGTTTAAATTTCCCCTAAAGGCTGGTGGGGATTATACTGTGATTTTTTCCGGGGATCTTGGATGCAGCAATACTCCAATCTTGCCTGATCCTGACAGGCCCGATTCCTGCGATTTACTTGTTCTGGAATCCACCTATGGAGACCGGAATCACGAAGGAAGAAAGAGCAGAATTGAAGTACTGAGAAAGATCCTTGGCAGGGCTCTGGATGATGGAGGGATTGTATACATCCCGGCATTTTCCCTGGGACGAACTCAGGAGCTGATATATGAGCTGGACAGGATCGGGACAAAGGTACCTGTTTTCATTGATTCTCCCCTGGGGCTTGAAATTACGAAGATATATTCCAGACTTGATTCCTTCTGGGATAAGGAGGCAAAGGAGCTCAAGGCAAAAGGCGATCATCCCATTGATTTTAAGAATCTTTATTCTGTAGAGCGGTTCCGGGATCATAAGAGGCTGCTGGAGATGGACGGGCCAGCCCCAGTACCATCTTCCGGAGCAACGGGGCAAGCAGTTATCATTGCCGGAAGCGGGATGTGTACGGGTGGTAGGATTGTGGATCATCTAAGGCATGGCCTGGGTGATCCCCGGAATGATATCTTCTTCGTGGGTTATCAGGCAAAGGGCACGCCTGGAAGGGATATCGTGCGATATAGCCAAAGACCTGGCGGCTATGTGGTTTTAGATGGTGAAAAGTTTGACATAAAGGCAAGAGTTCATGCACTGAGCGGTTACTCGGCTCATGCGGACCAGAATGAGCTTCTTGAATGGGTTGCTTCCATGCCGGAAAAGCCTGGAAGGATCAAGTTGGTTCATGGTGAAGCGAGGGCGCAGAAGGTGCTGGGTAAAGAGCTGGTGAGAAGATTAGATGGTAGGCGCTGACGCTGGAGTTATTCGCCCCAGTGAAATGCGCTGTGCTGTGATTACCATCAATTTCACGGGGTAAATTATTGGTTAATTGTTATTGGGAGCGGTTGGAGAAGCGGAAGATCTGAGGGCGAGAAGACGGAGGTCGGGCGCGTATTGAATTATAAGAGGAGTGATACGATTTAAGTGGCTGTTTTGACACACGATGAGCAATATGCATGCGCGTTTGACTTAAGGCTATTGGAATGGGAGCGGTACACTACTGATAAGGGAGGTCTTAATGTAAAAACGGCAGGATTGGGGGAGCCTTACACTTTGTGGGTTAAATATCGTATGGCGCTGCAAATAGGAGATCGTATTCTATATCAAAGCCAAAAAGATACTACCCTTGTCCTTGAGGATATAAGACGATTGATTAAGGAGCTTAAGCAATTGACAAATGGCAAGAAGGACGGGGTGGCATTTGATCCTATTGAACCGGATTTTGGACTGGTCATTCGCAACCTGACAGAAAGTGATGCTACTGTCATGATTTCGTCGGCTGCCGAGATTCGGGCAGAGATGCCAACGGGCGCCACCAACCAGTCTACCGATCTTTCCAGTCTATTCGATGTAAATGTGTGGATTGACTACTCCAATCAGGCAGATCGTTTTTATGGCGGATATGGGCCGGGGTTGTATTTTTTTGTGGAATCCCATGACATTGCCCGGTTCGTTGACCAATTACAAGAAGAACTGGACGGACTCGGTTCATACTTTCCGGCGACAAACAGCAAGTGAAGACGTGGAGCTACGGCATAAACAGCCTGTACAAGACCGCATCTATTGATTTGCAGACTGGCCCCTGGTGGGTATTTGCCTTGGATCGGACGGCTGAGTTATGCTGTGATATGATACCTTCCATTCCATTGCCAGATGCAAAGAAGAGACTGAGAGATCAGGAAGATATAGAATTGAATGGCGGTAATCCATGGACAACCTGGAAGGAGTGGTATGGTGATTTAAGCCAGCTTTTCCACTGTTTTGTTCATGTTCCGATTTTTGATTTTTGTCAAAAGAGGATTAAATGCAAATTCATAGAGTTAGACTACGATAAGGTGAAGGAGATGTTTTATCAGGAGGATAAGAGGTTCTGGGATGAGGAAATGAATTTATAATGAAATTTGCGGAACTGGTATGCAAATATGACTGGGGTGAAATCCGCCCTGCTATTGTGCGGCTGTACCCAAATGATCAAAAAAATATTTCCGGATTCAAGATGGTCTTTGAACAGTTGCAGACGCTGATGTCTGCAGAAACGAACATGCGCATTATTCTGAAAGAGGTGTTTGATGAATTTGAAAATGAGCGATACACCTGCGTATCCGGGGTGGACGGGACTTTAAAGAGGGAGGAAAATCCTGAAATTTTCAAGGATGATAAGATCGGCAATCAAGAAGTGTCGTATGGAATCGAGTTTACGGACTGGGAAGAGTGGTTAGGCATGGATATTGACCCTGAGTCTACGTCGAACTACCACGAGACAGATATTATTGCACATTGCCTGTGGGAAATGAGCTTTTATGGGTATACACAAGAAGCTATCAAAAAAACAATCGATACGATTAATATAGAAAGCATAAAGTATGAAGCTGAAAGGGCAAAGCTTAAAGAGAGGGGAACAGGTTGGTGAGGGTAAACAAAGGACGCAAAAATCTTGCAAAAAGGGCGATATGAGCCTGATTGGTCCCAGGCCGGAGCGGCCAGAGTTCATTCAGGAACTGGAAAAACAGATCATTTCTCTTTGATTTTAAGACCCGCCTGCCATAGCTTATAATAATTCAGTAGTAATTGATAAACTTAGTGAACAACACCGTTGTGTCTGCTATGATATGGAGTACAGGCATAGCGGGCAGGTATTGTGGATGACAGTTGTAAAGGTTGTGAGGAGGGAAGGGGTTGTGCATTGAGATCAGAGGTCGGAGGACAGGAAAAGACAGAGGTCGGAGGTCAGACCCACACGGACTCGCACAGACTTTTAGCCGAGCGACCCCGGTTAAATGGTCCTGCGGAATTTAACTGGGCAGGTCTGCTCGGACGAAAATAGTTATCGCTTTGCGAAAAGAGCCTGTTTTAGTGCGAGACAGAAATGACGGTTAAGTGGTATATTAAACTTTTTACGAATTTATCAGACATTACTTGACAAAATTACCCTATAAGGTTAATTTGTTTTATGGAAAAGCGAAAACCGCATTACGACCTTTCAACGGTGCAGTCCGCTGTTCGTTTGCGTGGTGCGGACGCTTTTACCGCAACGGCATTGAGCGGCGCCCAGGCAATGGGGCTTGAACCGGAATAGCCTACGTCAAGGTTACTTTACGCCAGGATGGGTCGATCGTGATCCAGTTCAAGGAGAAATGAGATGAAGCGTGAATGCTTGAATTGCGGACAAAAAGAGATGGTGCATACTGTCCGAGATGTGCCATACACCTATAAAGGGCACCATACCATTATTTCCAAGGTCAAGGGATGGCACTGTTTCAATTGCGGGGAAGTTGAATTCGAAGCGGGCGAAGGTGTTCGCTTTGCCGAGGCCATCAAACAAGTTGCCAGGGAAATCGATGCAAGGGAAGCAGCTGAACTTGTAAGAATTCGTAAAAAACTTAAGCTGACGCAGCAGGAAGCCGCATTGCTCACCGGGGGAGGGCGAAACGCATTTTCCCGCTACGAGCGCGGCAAGGCCAAACCCATGCAATCGGTCACCAACCTGTTTAAACTTCTGGATAGCCACCCCGACCTACTCGATGAAATCACCCACGGGTCTTGAATTTTTATACCTTATGCGCTTCTTTGCGGATATTACAGGTGATGGAATCAACGGGGTAAACAAAGTTCGCAAAGGGTATGTTTTTTTCAATTGCCAAAGAGGGCACGGCAATTGAAAACTACTCGGCAGCTTCGCTGCGGCTAAAATGGCAGGAACATAATGGTCACGCATTAATTTTAGTCGGTGGTCGTGGGTCAGAGTGGGCAGGACAATAGAACGTTAAAAGGTGTGAACGGAGAATGACAAAGAAAGCAAAATTACTTGAACGGGTCAGAAATAGTCCCAAAGATGCAAAGTTTAGTGAAGTTCAGAAGTTGCTGAAAGACGCCGGATTCAGGGAAAGACAACCAAAGGGCGGCAGCAGCCATTATATTTATTGTCATGAATCGTTGGATAGGATCGTCACTCTTGCAAAAGGGACTAAGCGGCTTCCTGAGTATCAAGTCAAAGATGCTTTGAGGGCTTTACAAAGATTGGAGGGCAGATATGAAAAAGGATAAAAAATATTACATGTCCTTGAACTATCCCATTCAAATTGAAAAAGTGGATGAAGGATTTTGCGCCTTTATTCCTATGTTAAAGGGATGTAAAGCATTTGGTAAGACTTCTGAAATTGCTCTAAAGGAACTGGAGGCAGTTAAAGAGGGTTTCTTTGATGTTTTTTGGGAAATGGGAAAGTCCATACCGGAACCAGTTATTCATCTTGATATCCCTTATGAAATTTTTCGCGGAATGAAGCACAGGGAGGAACTGGACCCCTTTATTAGCTATTAAAGGCATTAAGCGCCCCGGAGGAATGGACTGCGCCCCGGAGAAATAGGCTTCGTCCCGGAGGAATAAGCTTTGCATTCCAAGGGTAAGCATTTCACAGGGTGGGGATCAATAACAGGATATTCAGGATGCCCAAGTTTCGGACGATGATTATAGATACCCCTGATGTTGCAACTCATCTCATGAAAAATCCTGATGTTTACCTTACGCCGATCGGTTCTTTTCTACGCAGGTTCAGTCTGGATGAACTCCCGCAGCTTTATAGTGTATTGAAAGGAGACATAAGTTTTGTGGGGCCACGTCCGGCTTTATATAATCAGGATGATCTGATCGAGCTTAGAACCGGCAAGGGAATTCATAAACTTATTCCTGGGATTACCCCGGTGAAATGGCTTTCAGATTGCACTGGGCAGGCCGGCTGGGCGCAGGTAAACGGCAGGGATGAATTGCCGATTCCGGTGAAGGTGGAATTTGATGAGTATTATCTGAAAAACAATCCGCAGATTTCGCAGATTACACGGATTGTAAAGTTTGCGAAGACGGAAGGGGTTATTCACTAATTTTGAATTGAGGAATTTAGGGATTAAGGAATTTAGGAATTGATGATAAATACGGGGGGGAACTCAAAATAAATATTCGATGACAGAGTTCTTACTAGAAGGCGGGTCTTAAGCTTCTATCCGTTTTTTGATGAGCCTGTAAACTTCTTTTCGATGGATTATACCGAGAATTAAAATATCGTCACTGGAAACTTTGAAAACAACACGGTAATCTCCGACTCTCAGCTTCCAGTATCCTTTAAGGGTTCTTTGCAACGGCTTTCCATAGCTTTCAGGTTGTGTGGCGAGCCGTTCCTTGATGGCTCTCTTGATCATGTCCCTGTTTCTCGCGTCGATTTTAGGCAGGTCAGATCTTTTAACGTCCGGATGGTATTTGAATCTTAAGACCATACATCATCATGGCTTAGCGCCTTAGAGTCATTCCATGACTTTTCCCTTTTTTCAGCAAATGCAGAAAGGGCAATATCCTCTTGAATCTCCAGGGCCTCTTTGAGCAAATCCCTGACTTTGGCTGATAATGAGACATTATCCTTTTCTGCCAGAAGTCGGACATCCTGGTAAAGCAAATTGTTCAGGACTACATTTATACGTGGATTTTGAGACGGCATAATCTTTTCCTCCAGATTAAATTAAATTTAAGTGTAACAGTGGTGACACGCCATGTCAAATTAAAAATGGGCTGTTGCTGATCAGCATTAACAAAAGACTATAAATCAGACAGGATTTACCCTCCAGAGGCGGGCAGGCCCTCCAGAGGCGGGCAGGCATGATATTCAGGATATTGGTAAGCTTTTAATAAAGGGTGAGCACTTTGGGGATGTCCATTGGTTTATTGGTTTGTTTTTTGGATTAGCCACCCCAAGAATAGGCTTCGCCTTCCTTGAACTTGAACAAAATTGAGCATTTTTCAAAGGTCTCGGATTACCCCTGTACCATATTCCGGAGCTACCCCGGAGGAATGGCCTTCGGATTCCACAGGGCAGGCGCAGATGTATGTGGATATATGAAACAGATATTACAAAATTTAAAGGGCGGGAAGACAGAACTTGTTGAGCTTTCTCTTTTGCAGGTAAGGGAGGCCATGTTTAAGCTTGGTATCTTTGCTGTTAATTTGGCACGGGCAGTTGTATGAGTCAAACTATACGGGAGATGATTGCATTGGGGGAGTCTGAGAATCTTGAATTCAAAACCTCCTTCTGCAAAGAAGCCATAGAGACCCTTTGTGCTTTTACTAATCACAAAGGGGGTGTGGTGCTTGTCGGGGTTGAGGACTCAGGAGGGGTTATTGGTGTATCGTGTGGTCATGAAACTGTTCAGGCTTGGGTGAACCAGGTCAAGCAGAGCACTATGCCCTCAATTATT
The DNA here is from genome assembly GCA_030610995.1 of Desulfobacterales bacterium. Lineage (GTDB taxonomy): Bacteria > Desulfobacterota > Desulfobacteria > Desulfobacterales > ETH-SRB1 > Desulfaltia. The sequence continues at coordinate 1,414 of JAUWQO010000050.1, read as the reverse complement.
CCCGATGTTGAACTTGCCACGTTGGACGGCAAGCAGGTGGTTGTTATTCGCGTTGACGAGTTTCTTGTCAAGCCCGTGGCGTGCCGGGATCGGTATTTTAAACGGGTCGCAAACAGCAATCATCGCTTGTCCATTACAGAGATTGCCAATCTCCATCTGCAATCCTTGCAGCTTTCATGGGATTCCTACATAGACATGAATTCAACGCTCAATGACCTGAATAGGGACAAGATCAAGATGTTCCTCCAGCGGGTTACAGAAGGTGGTCGCTTCCGAATAGTCGGGGAGTGGCAAACAGTGTTGGGGAAATCGGATCATATACGACCATGACTTTTGAATATGAGGAGAGCAGCGACGGCTTCCTTGTCACACTGAGATACCAGAAACAAAAAATATCCTCGGTATCAGTACCCACTGAGGGAATAAGTGAGGGAATAAGTGAGGGAATAAAGCTGTTGTTGGAACATATACGGAAAGCTCCTGGAAAAAGGATACCGCAATTATCAGAGTATCTTGGAACCCCCTCAAAAACCATTGAACGTTGGATTGCCGATCTCAGACGTCAGGGACGTATTGAATACCGAGGAAGCAAGAAGGCAGGGGGGTACTATATTAAGTAAATGGTAATAAATGGGGTCAGGAAAAGACGGAGACGGGAGGCGGGAAAGACTGGAGACGGGCAAGTAAAGACAGGAGACAGGAGGCGGGAGAACGGAAACAGGAAAAAACAGAGGAAACGGGAGAGTAAACAATGGGTGAAAAGGTTGGTAGGTTTGAAGACCTTGATGTTTGGAAAGAGGGTATGCGGCTGGGTGCGGGAATAGGGAGTTTCAGCTTTAATGAAATGGAGTTTTTGTGTTTTCAACTAAAGAGATAAGGGAATTAATTGAAAGCGGCGAGACGAGCCGGGTTGAATTCAAATCCGACAGGGAGAAAAATATAGATTTTGCTAAGGAAATCGCCGCGTTTGCAAACGGTTCCGGAGGGTATTTGCTAATAGGCATAGAGGATGACGGTATGGTGCCCGGCGTAAGCGAGCCCTTGAAATTTGAAGAAAAAATTTACAATGTTTGTTCTGATGTAACCATTTAGCCACAGATTCACACAGATGAACGCAGATAGTTTTAAATACAAAGAAATCACAGATATTATTCTTAGAAGTTTTTATGAAGTTTATAATGAGCTTGGAGATGGATTTCTGGAATCTGTCTATGAAAGCGCCTTATATATTGTATTAGAGGGGTATGGACTATGTGTGGAAAGGCAGAAAGATATTTCGTATCAGCTCAATAAATAGGGGATTACATTTTTAAAGTGTTGGTCTCGATCCACGGTAAGCGTTTACTGAATATTGAAATTAGAAAATAGAAATTGGAAACTCGGCCTTCATGCTTTTGTACGACTCGACTGAGCT
>JAUWQO010000021.1 GCA_030610995.1 Desulfobacterales bacterium | reverse complement strand
AACAAGGATCAGCCATGAAATACTTGAAAAGCACAAAGGGGCTGACAATCTCACGCTGATCGGTATTCACACACGCGGTGTTTATCTTGCAAAGCGTATTCAGGCCATAATTGATGGGATCGAAGGGGTTTCAATTCCAACAGGCGATATGGATATTACGCTGTACCGCGACGACTGGACAAGAATTAGTCATAATCCCATAGTTCAGGCCACAGACATAACATTTTCCGTAGACGGTAAGCAGATCGTATTAATCGATGATGTTCTGTTTACAGGTCGCACCATAAGGGCGGCACTGGACGCAATTATAGATTTTGGAAGGCCTGACCGTATTGAGCTGGCTGTGCTTGTTGATCGGGGTCACAGGGAACTTCCGATTCAGGCAAATTATGTCGGCAAAGTTATTGAAACAAGGCTTTCTGAAACGGTAAATGTTTTATTAGCCGAATATGACGGCAAAGACCAGGTTACTATTGCAAAGCTTTCATCCTGAGGGTTGAGGTCTCATTATGAGCACAAGAGAACATAAAAAAAAGGCCCCAAAGAGTGTAAGGGTAGCTATAATATCGGTTTCAAGCACCCGGACAATTGCAGACGATAAAAGCGGCCTTTGGATAAGCAAGCGGGCCAAAAAGGAGGGGCACGAGGTGGTGTTTCACAGCGTTATTTTGGATGATAGCAAAACAATAGCGCAAATCGTCATTGAAGTTATGAGCTATCATAAGCCTAATGTTATTTTGCTTACAGGCGGCACAGGTATAAGCAGCAAAGACGTTACCATTGAAGCTGTGCGTCCAATGTTTGATAAGGAGCTTACGGCATTCGGCCCTCTTTTTGCCCAGCTCAGCTTCGAAGAGATAGATTCGGCCGCCCTTTTATCCCGCGCCACTGCCGGTGTTGTTAAAGGAACCATTGTCTTTTGTATGCCGGGAAGCCTCAAAGCATGTAAACTTGCCTGCAAAGCTCTTATTTTCCCCGAATTAGGGCACCTTGTCAAACATGTCTATGAAGAGATGCCAAAGACTGAAAAAGAACCATCCTCAGAATAATTTAATGGTATAGGAATTTCCTTTCCTAAAATAACAAACAACAAATCACAAATATCAAATAAATTACAATGACCAAAATTCAAAATCCCAAACCCGTATATGACCTAAACCCGCCTGCCGTCAGTCGGGCAGGTTTGAAACTCCAAACATGTTTTGGTTCTTGAATATTGAAATTTGGGATTTTATAAGTTCAAGGCTTTCCGCAATTATCTCCGATAGGTTTATAAAAAAGGGCTTCATCTGCGCGTCCCCGTTTCAGGCATCCATTAGCATAGATTGCGCATTTTTCCTTCAAGGTTTTTATGGCCGCCCTGTATTGATCCCCTGAAAGCAGGCTGCTTGCAATTATTTTGTTTAGCGCCTTAATCCGGTATTTGTCCAGTGCCGGCAATCTTGAAAGCTGATCACCATGTCCGCCGCGCTTTATGACAAGAGGAGTATCTATAAGGTATACAGGATAGATGCAGCTTATCCTGAGCCACAGGTCATAGTCTTCGCATGCGGGCAGGTCTTCATCAAACAGGCCGACTTCGTCAAAGAGTTTGCGCCTGATCATTACCGCGGAAGGGCTTACCATGCACAGATTTAAGGAATGTTCAAAAATCATTCCTGACAACTTCTTGTGCCGCCTTTTTGGATTAACCCTTACATTGTTTCTAATCCATATCTCATCAGTCTGGCAAATCAGGGCATCATGATTTTCATTAAAAAAAACAACCTGTGTTGACAGCTTATTCGGCATCCAGAGATCATCCGAGTCAAGAAAGGCAATAAACCGGCCGGACGACAGAGCAATTCCCCTGTTTCTTGCGGCGCTTACCCCCCTGTTATTTTGACTGAATGTTACAATATCATCCTTATATGAATTAAGAATGTCCCGGGTGTTGTCGGTTGAACCGTCATCTATAACAATCAGTTCAAAATCTTTGAAATTTTGGGCCAGGACGGAATCAATGGCCTCTTTAAGTATCCAGCCACGGTTGAAAGTCGGGATGATTACACTTACAAGTGGATTTTCTCTTTTTTTGTTCATTTACAAAATCCGTTTCATGAGCTACAAAAACTCGACCTGTACGGTTAATCCTCTCAAATCCCCTCTAACAAGAGGGGTGGACGCGAAGCGGACGGGGTGTGTGTAAAAGGATGTAGCAGCATATCATAAGAACACACCCCTAAATCCCCTCTTATTAGAGGGGACTTGAAAATTATCTAACCGCACAGGTCGCAAAAACGTAGTCAAGTGGTTGTTAAGTTTACGGTTACAGTTATCATTTGTATCTCATGAATATCAAACATTTTTTCAGCCGCAAAGACAGTTGCAGGAAATTTATTAAATGCATGATATAAAAGAGCTCACGCTGCTTATGAAGGAGCTTGAAGACCAGCTCTCAATCTGCATGCGTTGCGGGATGTGCCAGGCAGTATGCCCTGTCTTTGCGGAAACAGGCCGCGAAGCCGATGTGGCTCGCGGAAAACTGGCGCTTCTTGACGGGCTTGCGCATGAAATGTTCAAAGACCCAAAAGGTGTTTACAAGCGCCTGACCCGTTGTCTTCTTTGCGGCTCCTGTGAGGAAACCTGCCCCAGCCAGGTAAATATCCTGGAAATCTTTATTAAAGCCCGTATGATCATTACATCCTTTATGGGCCTCTCTTCAGCGCAAAAGCTGATATTAAGAGGTATGTTGGCCAGCCCTGAAACCTTTAACCGTTTTTTACAATGGTCTATATGGGTTCAGAAACTTTTTAATAAACCGGCAGACAAATTTCTTGGGACATCTTGCGCAAGGTTTGCTTCGCCTTTATTAAGAAACCGTCATTTTATGCCCTTGGCAGGCAAACCGTTTCACAAATTACTGCCGGCCCAGCGCGCAGGATCCGGTCATTCAGGCATTAAAGTTGGATTTTTTGTCGGCTGCCTTACAGACAAAATTTTTCCAGGAGTTGCTAAGGCAGTTTGCGATGTTCTGGATCATCATGGTGTGGGCATCTTTATACCAAAAGGTCAAGGTTGCTGCGGTATTCCGGCCATAACTACAGGTGATACAGATACCTTTGAGCGCCTAATTAACTTAAATCTCGAAATATTTGACAAACAAAAGTTTGATTATCTAATTACATCATGCGCTACCTGCGCTTATACGATAAAAAAAATATGGCCTATGATGTTTCGCAAAGAGAGGTCTGATCTCAAGGACAGGGTCGAAAAAATGGCGGATAAAACCATTGATATTAATCAATTCCTTGTGTCAAAGGTCGGCATTAAAACCGGAGAGATCAATACCGATCAATCTGTTGTCGTAACCTATCACGACCCGTGTCACCTTTCAAAATCTCTTGGAGTGTCGGCAGAACCCAGGGCGCTTATTAAGGCCAATCCTCGATACTGTTTGCGAGAGATGCCCGAAGCAGACAGGTGTTGCGGGTCGGGAGGAAGCTTTAATTTGCAGCACTATGCCATCTCATCTCAAATCGGAAAACGGAAATTAGCAAATATCTTAAGCACCGGGTGCTCTATTGTCGCTACCGGATGCCCTGCCTGCATGATCCAGATTTCAGACATGCTTTCCAGGTCGCAAAGCAAAGTTCTTGTTAAACATCCTGTAGAAATCTATGCTGAGACACTGAATTATACGTGATCTTACCCCATAGTAAGAGCTTGTCAACTACGTTATATAGCGAACTCCACCAACGTGTGTTCTTCGCCGGCCAACTCTTCGTCGATTATCTTAGATATCTTATTCCAATCTCCTTTTGCCAGGCCGGCGCCGATCCTTGGATATCCAATTCTCTTCCCGGAGAACTTAGCTTTCACGTGGCGCATGACTGACCTGATGGCATCGTAATCAGCTAAAATTCCCGAGCCTTTCCAATGATATTGAGTATAGCCATTGACTATTGTTATCTCGTGATCATTTCGAGATACAGTTACGTGCGAAATGGTTCCCAGCTTGTCTGGAGAGCCTTTCTCAGTCTTCGAATCCGCATCCCAGGCTTCCGGAAATGTATCTCTGATAGCTTTGGCTATACCCGCACCCATCGTACAGTAACAATTGCAACCGTGAATGATTATATCGAACTCTTTGTCTATCGCCAGCTTTACTAAGTCGCCCCGTATTACTCTCATTTGTGACCTCTCTTAATATTTTAAGTAACTATTCAGCCACAGATTCACACAGACCCGCCTGCCACTGCGAGGCACGAGCGGGCAGGTGAACGCAGATAGGTTTAAATATAAAGAAATCATAGAAAGTAGCCGTTCACGGCTTGAAACTTGAAATTAGAAAGTAGAAATTCGGAAGAGATGAAACAAGTTTACGAGTTGGATGTATACAACCCGGCAAAAGCGTTAGAAGAAAAGCATGGAGACCAAATTTCCAATTTCTAATTTCAACATCCCGTGAACTCTTACAATAAAAGAAAAAATATCAGTGATGATCAGCGTAGATCGGTGGCTGAATAATTAATATATTAGCAAAAGTATTAGCCGAAGGCAAGTCAAAGACCCTGTCATGCTTTTGTTTCTTGACAGAATTTGTATATTTTGTTAATTAATATAAAATATATTAAAAACAAGGCAAATGGTGAAGTTAATATTAATTTTATAATTTTTGGAGGTTTGATATGGCAGTTTATATTTTCGGGCATAAAAATCCTGACAGCGATTCCGTATGTGCCGCTATCGCTCTGGCTGATCTGAAAAACAAGCTTGGTGTGGAGTCTGTAGCTGCGGTACAGGGCGATCTCAACCCTGAGTCAAAGTTTGTTCTGGGAAAATTCGGTGTTAATGCTCCCGAGCTATTAAGCAGCGGCGCCGGCAAGCAGGTTATTCTTGTTGATCATTCCGACCTTGCTCAGAGTCTGGATGATCTGGCTGAAGCTGAAATCCTGGGAATCGTGGATCATCACAAACTCGGTGATGTAACTACCCCCAATCCATTAGAAGCCTGGATCTGGCCGGTTGGTTGCAGTTGTACCGTACTCAAGGCTATGTACGATTTCTTTGGAGTTGAAATTCCCAAAGACATCGCTGGGATCATGCTTTGCGCAATCTTGAGCGATACCGTTATCTTCAAATCCGTTACTTGTACAGATAAAGATAAAGAGGCATGCGAAGCCCTGGCAAAGATTTCTGGTGAATCTGATCTTAAAACCCTTGGCATGGAGATGTTCAAGGTAAAATCTGCTATTGAAGGTACTCCTGCCAGAGAATTGGTATTACGCGATTATAAAGACTTTGACATGAGCGGAAATAAGGTAGGGATTGGTCAGCTTGAAGTTGTAGACCTGTCTCTTCTGGATAGTGTTAAGCCGGCTCTGGTTGAAGATATCAAGGCCCTTAAAGAAGAAGGCGGCAGACACTCTGTTTTCCTGTTGCTGACCGATATCATAAAAGAAGGCACTGAAATGCTTATTGCCTCTGATGATCCTTCTGTAGTGGAAAAGGCATTTGGCGCAGCTCCTGCTGGAGGAAAAGTCTGGCTGGACGGCGTTATGAGCCGTAAAAAACAGGTTGTTCCCAATTTTGAAAAAGCCTTTGCAGGCTAACAATTTAAACCATTATCATCAAAAGCCCTGTATGTTTTTACTTTAGCATGCAGGGCTTTTTTTTATGGTTTTTCCTTATAGCCAACATACAATACCGCAATTCCAAGCGCCAGTTTTTTCCATCTGACATCTTGAAACCCTGCCTTACGCATTGTTGCGGCAAATGAATAAGGATCCGGAAAATTTTCAACAGAACAGGGAAGGTATTGATATGCCATTAGATTTTTTGAAAACAACTGTCCTATAACAGGCAGAATTTTCCTAAAATAAAAATGGTAAAAGGCCGGCAGCAATCCTTTTTTCGGGAAAGCCAATTCAAGCACAACAAGCATCCCGTTGCTGGTTAACGTTCTGGAAAAAACCTGCAGAGCCGACAACTTGTCAACAATGTTTCTGATGCCGAATGCAATTGTAAGCGCGTCAAAGGTTCCTGTCTTAAACGGAAGATTCAATGCGTTTCCGGAAAGCAGATTAATATTTGAGCCGGCATGCATATCTCTTATTTTATCTTTGGCAAGCAGGAGCATGGATGTTGAAAAATCGATTCCATAAACTTTTACAGACGTCCCCTTTTGCCGCATTATTTCAAGGACAACATCGCCGGTTCCGCAGGCCACATCCAGCAATAGCCCGTTGGCGGGGACCTTTATTTCAGACACCATCATCCTTCTCCAGTAAACATCCTGCCTGCAGCTTAAAAGACGGTTTAACAGATCATACCTTGGCGCTATTTGCTCAAACATTTCCCTTACAAAGGGAAGCTCTACATTCTTCATTGACAAGTATGCCTTATGCATTATGTTTTTAAGTTAAGTATATATATCATATCAAAAAGGCCATGACAACATGAGGGCCGTAAAAATATCAGGTAGCCGTTCATGGCTTGAAACTTGAAATTGGAAAGTAGAAATTGGGAAGAGATGGAACGAGTTTACGAGAACAATACAAAAGCATGAAGGCCAAATTTCCAATTTCTAATTTCAACGTTCCGTGAACGCTTACAATATCAGGAAGCTAAATGACTGCTAAACGTGATTACTATGAAATTCTCGGCGTAAACCGCAATACCTCTGCCGGTGAAATAAAGGCTGCTTACCGAAAATCAGCCCTTAAATACCATCCTGACAGAAATCCCGGCAACAAAACAGCGGAAGAAAACTTCAAAGAGGCTGCCGAAGCCTATGAAGTGCTTCATGACCCCCAGAAGCGCAATATTTATGATCAGTATGGGCACCAGGGCATCGAAGGAACCGGTTTTTCCGGTTTTGGTGGTTTTGACGATATTTTTTCAAGCTTTGGGGACATTTTTGAAGATTTTTTCGGATTCAGAACAGCAACAGGCTCCAGGACAAGGGTTCAGAGAGGGGCGGATCTTCGTTATAATTTAAACTTAAGCTTCATGGAAGCGGCCTTTGGGACAGACACGGAAATAAATATTGAAAAGATGGAGGTGTGCTCTACATGCAACGGCAATGCTTGTGAACCGGGCACACAGCCGGAAAACTGCAGACGCTGTGGTGGCACAGGCCAGATATCCAGGTCTCAGGGTTTTTTTACAGTAAGGACTGCCTGTCCTACATGCCGCGGCCAGGGCCAGTCCATACCTCATCCATGCCCTCATTGCAATGGCACAGGGCAGGTTATGGTTAGTAAAAAGGTTGGTGTTAAAATACCAGCAGGTGTGGATTCAGGGTCCAGACTTCGTCTGACAAGTGAAGGAGAAGCCGGGCTTTACGGCGGTCCTCCAGGGGATCTTTATGTTTTTATTGCTGTAGAACCCCATGAATTCTTCGAACGTAGCAATACGGACGTTATATGCCGGGTGCCGATATCGTTTATACAGGCAACCCTTGGAGATAAAATAAAGGTACCCACATTAAACAATGAAAAGAAGCTCGAAATTCCCAAAGGCACACAGCCTGGTGATATATTACGTTTCTCGGGGCTTGGCATACCCTCTCTCAGGAATGGCAGACGCGGCGATCAGATAATGCAAATTGTCATTAATACACCCACCAATCTTTCCAAAAAACAGGAAGAGCTTCTCAAAGGATTTGCAAAACTCGAATCAGGCAAGTTATCGACAAAATTAAAAAATATGTTCAAAGGCATTCATAATACAGCTTCCGGATAAACAAAACAAATAGTCGAGTAGTCAAATAGTCGAGTAGTCAAGTAGTCAACCACTCGACCAATTTCCCACTCGACCACTTAACTAATATCAAAAGGTATTTGATAGACATGTTTGAGTTAAAGGTTATCACCCATTTTGCAGCAGCCCACCGGCTCAAGATGGTGGCAAAAAAATGTGAGAATATGCATGGTCACAACTGGAAGATTGAGGTTTGTGTGGGAAGTAAAAAATTAAACAACGCCGGAGTTATAATTGATTTCGGAGAGATAAAGAAGCATGTTGCCGAAATTACCGCAAAGCTTGACCATTGTGTCCTCAATGAACTTGATTGTTTTCGTGATAACAATCCATCATCTGAAAATATTGCTATTTATATTGCCAAAGAACTGCAGGCAATAATAAAAAACAACGACATAAAGGTTACAAGTGTAACAGCATGGGAATCAGAGGATGCATGCGCAACCTACCTGCCGATGTAATACCGGCGGCCCTACATTCCAAGTTTTTCCGCCTGCCTTACAAGCTCATCCCTTGAAATGATTGCAGAAACATCTCGCACCTGTTTGCGGATATTTTCAATGCCCCCTTCCTGGCGATCAACCAGTATCACAGCCTTAACCACCTTCAGGCCTTCAGACCTTGCCCGCTCAATTGCCTTGATCGTTGAGCCTCCTGTTGTAGCCACATCATCTATTATTACGACCCTGTCGCCAGGTTTTACATCCCCTTCGATCCACCTGACAATGCCGTGATCTTTTCTGGTCTTGCGTATTGAAAAGGCATTTATCGGTTTTTGATTTAATTCAGAGGCAAAAGCGGTTGCAACGGCAATAGGATCTGCGCCGAATGTAAGCCCGCCGATTGCTGCAACATTTAGCTCTTTAATGGCATCAAACACAAGGTGGCCGATTAAAAACATGCCTCTTGGGCTCAGAGTAGTTGGTTTGCAATTAACATAAAAACAACTCATGTTGCCTGAAACGAGCTTAAAAGTCGGTTTGTCACTATATTTAAAAGATTTTCGACAAAGCATTTCAACGAGTTCCTGTTTCATGGCCTGTATCCTCATTTTTTGTAACAGTTCAGCCACCAAGCCACCAAGCCACTAAGATTATAATATAATTCTCTTTGATACTTTGATATTAGTTAAGTGGTCGAGTGGGAAATTGGTCGAGTGGTTGACTACTTGACTACTCGACTATTTACAGGCCTTGGTGTCTTTGTGGCTGAACTATTCCCATTTTTTAAGTAGTTGTTGATTTTAGGGCAATTATAAGATAAAAAAACCTCCACTGAACTGGAAGAAGCCTGTTTATGGGATTCAGTGGAGGCTTTGAGTAAGGAAAACTGGAAACAGCACTCCCTAATCTCAAAAAACATAATATCATAGAAAATTAATTTGGGTCAATCTAAAAAGGATGATCTCGTAAAAAATAGAACTTTAAAAAAGGAGATAGACTATACATTGCATTTTAACGAGCGTTGCTATAAGTATTTAGTTTTTTTTGTAATTATTGGGTATTTTCTGGGTTTTCCCTGCCTTGCCAAAGCTAATGAAGCCGAAGAAGTCTTTACTCTTGAACAAACGATCAGGCAGGCAATAAAGGCCAATCTCGGGCTTAAGTCTTCCAGAGAGGATACAAATGCCGCATATTCCGCCAAGCTGAAACAACGAACCAATTTTCTTCCAACCCTGGGCGCAACCTATAAATACAAGCATAACTACGAAGAGCGAACCAGCGCGGTCGATGGCGCGGCGGTTCCAAAAGACAGGTATACCCTTACCGGAACATTCACGCAGCCTGTATTTACAGGGTTTTCCCTTATTAACCAATATAAGATTGCGGGCCTTGATCTCGATCTTGCGCGGCTTAATGAAAAGACTACCCGCCAGGCGGTTGTGTTTGAAGCAAACAAAGTATACTTTACTTTATTAAAGGCGCAAAAGCTGGTGGCAATTGCAAGAGAAGCGGTTACGCAGATTTCGGCTCACAAAGATGTGGCAAAAAATTTCTATGAGGTCGGAATGACCCCGTTAAACGATTTGTTGAAAGCTCAGGTTGAACTGGCCAATGCACGCCAGGATCTTATTGTTTCTCAAAACAACATGGAAACCGCAAAATCAAATTTTAATATTTTATTGCGCAGGCAAATTAACGCCCCTGTCGAACTCAAGGATATTATTGATTATTGTTTTTTTGAAAAGAAAATCGATTTTTGCTTTGATATGGCTGAAAAAAACCGTCTGGAAATAACAGCGGCCGAACTGCAGGTTGAAATCGCACAAAAAGAGTTAAAGCTTGGGAAAACAGACTATTATCCATCAATAACATTGGAAGGTAATTATTATAAAGTTGGGACCGATTTTGATGCTGATGGTGGAGATGGGATAAGCGATCCTGATAGTTGGGATATTACAGCCACGGCTTCATGGAATTTCTGGGAATGGGGCAAAACCAGATACGGCGTAAAGGAAAAACTAAGCGCCCTTGCACAGGCTCGATATCAACAAGACGAGATCATTGACGATATTCATCTCGAGGTAAAACAGGCATATCTTAAAACCAAAGAATCTGAACAAAATATTATGGCTGTAAAAAAGGCCATTGAACAGGCCAAAGAAAATTTCAGAATCAGCGAAGAACGCTATAAAGAACAGATGGACACTTCAACAGATGTTCTGGACGCACAAACACTTCTTTCCAGGACCATGACTAATTATTACAATGCGTTATATGATTTCAAAATATCAAAAGCCTATCTGTATTGGGCAATGGGCCGAGCGGAAGAGGTTGAGGCTGGCTTAGAATGATTGATAAAAATAACAAAAGTGCAACAATTTTGATGTTCCATGTCCACAAGAATTATGGCTCAAAGAAGGCTTTAATCGATATAAACCTCGACGTCTCCAAAAATGAACTCCTTTTTATCACCGGCCCCAGCGGGGCAGGCAAATCCACGCTGCTGAAGCTCCTTTATCTTGGAGAACCTGTATCAGAGGGGCAGATATTAATCGACGGAATGAATCTTTCCAGAATTTCCCGCAAACGAATTCCGCTTTTAAGACGAAAGTTAGGGATAATATTTCAGGATTACAAGCTGATACCCACAAAAACCGTATTTGATAATGTTGCTTTAGTGCTTGAGGCAATGGGTAAAAAAAGGCAGTTTGTCCAGAAAAAGGTAAACAGTATGCTGAGAACGGTAGGAATGGAAAAGAGATTTAATGCCATGCCTCAAAGCCTATCAGGCGGAGAACAGCAAAGAATCGCAGTAGCCAGGGCGGTTGTAGGATCCCCTAAGATAATCTTAGCTGATGAACCAACCGGCAGCCTTGACTCAGAATCGGCCTGCGTTATTTTTGATCTTCTCGAAGGATTCCACGCGCGAGGAGGCACACTCCTTGTCGCAACCCACGACGAGAAATTGATACGCAAAACAGGCTGCAAGGTAATTCATCTTAAAGAGGGACGTCAAATTTCGAAGTAATGATTCTTTTTTTTAAAATAGCTATTCAGGATATTCGAACCAACAGATTCCTGAATGCAGTCACAATTATTACAATAGCTCTGTCAATACTTATAGTCAGCGCTCTCATTCTTTTTTTTGTCAACGCAAACGACTATATGAATTCCTGGAAAAAGGGAATAAAAATAATAGCATACCTCAAACCGGATATAGTTGAAGCAAACCTTGTTGATATAAAAAGCAAAATTCAGGGGGTCTATGGGGTTGCCGAGACCGATTTTATATCAAAAGAAGAAGCTATGAAGCGACTTAGAAAGCAGATAAAACGGCAATCTTCCCTTCTTGATGGCCTCAAGGATAACCCGCTTCCAGATGCCTTTGAAATCCGTATTACAGAACAGTCTGCAAACAGTGAAAAAATTGAAAATCTGGCGGTTCAGCTTGAATCACTTCCTGAAATAGATGATGTTGAATATGGCCGGAAATGGATCGGACGATTTGTTAAGGTCTTTGAGCTGTTCAAATTAACAGGGTATGCTATGAGCGGTATTTTCTTCATAGCCGCTGTCTTTATCGTGGCCAGCACTATCAGGCTTGTAATCTATTCAAGACGTGAAGAGATTGAAATAATGCGTCTGGTTGGAGCTACAGACCGGTTTATCAAGGTTCCTTTTTACATTGAAGGGATTATTCAGGGTGCGCTCGGAGGTATTATCGGGCTTGCCGCATTGTTTGCTACCTTTATATATATATCAACCAATGTTGAACATGGCCTGTCTTCCGATTTGTTACATGTTAGGTTTTTTTCGCTCAGGCTATCCTGCACGATAATGTTGTGCAGCATGCTTGTTGGATGGTTAGGGTGTTTTATTTCTCTGAGACAATTTTTAAAAGAATAGGCTGCGTGAAAAATTCTCATTTTATATCGCTTGTTTTTATAATTTTTATTGGCGCCGGCATTATTGTGTTTTTGCATTCTGCTGCGGCTGTCGGTTTTCAATCAAATCAAACAGGCATTGTAACCGTGCCAAGGCTTAATGTGCGACCGGAACCGGGAATCGATAAACCTCCTATCAAAATGCTTGAAAAAGGGACAAAGGTAACAATATTAACACGTTGCAATAAGTGGCTTAAAATTCGGCATAATGGTCAGATCGGTTATGTTAGATATCTAAAGCGCTATATTCGGATTGTTCAAGGCGAAACATTTGATAATTTAAGCGATGTTGACGCTAAAATCAAAACAGCCAAACAAAAGGCAAAAGATATCAGCCGCAAACTGGAAAAACAGGGAGCCGAAGTTAAGACCTTTGCCGAAAAGGAGGTTGCTATTATTGACAGTTTAAACAAGGCAGATCTTAGCTTAAACATTGCCAGAAAGCGTGTTTCAGTCTTGCGATCCGAACTTGCCTCACTTGAAACAAACATTCAGGAAGCAACTCATGCAGTCAATGCCCTCCGAAAAAGGATTAAAACAAGCGAAGATTATGCATCCACTCGCTTGATCGCGGCCTATAAATTAAACCTGATTGGTAAAATGAACGTTCTTGCCTCAGTTGAATCGATCAACGATTTTTTTCAGCATAAAATCACCATGGAACAGATCCTTTCTCATGACGAAAAGAGCTGGGAAAAGCTTGTAAAAAATAAGGATAGGCTACAACGGCTGTTAGGCAAAATGAATGCTCAAAAAACAAAAAAGCTTTTGCTTGAAACAGACTTAAACAAACAAATCAATATGATGTCTAATGAAAATGAAAAACGCTCAAAACTTCTTGTTGATATACAAAGCAAAAAAAGGCTTGGATTAGCCGCCATTGAAGCATTAAAACAGACATCAGCCGCTCTGGATCGGACAATACAATCTTTTGGTCAATCCTTTGGCCAATCCTTTACCCCGGCAGCCAACAAGGTTAAAAAGATATCACCCGGAGCTTTTAGCTCCTTTAAGGGGTTGCTTAAAATGCCGGTCAAGGGTAAAATAATATGTTTTTTTGGCCGACATACAAACAGTAAAAGCAAAACAGTAAATTTCAAAACAGGTATTGATATTAAAGCCGACAGAGGCGAACCCATATATTCAGTATATGATGGACAGATACTTTACTCCAAATGGTTTAAAGGTTATGGGAACATGATTATCATAGATCATGGAAATCATTTCTACACGGTCTATGCACATGCTGAAGAGCTCTTTAAGGCAAAGGGCGATTATGTTGAGATGGGTGAAGTTATTGCCACGGTTGGCGATACAGGTTCAATGATCGGCCCGAAACTCTATTTTGAGCTTCGCCATCACGGGCGACCGGTTAACCCGATTGAGTGGCTTAAAAGTTGATGTAAAGGAGCAACTATATGACAATAAAGAAAAAACAAAACATTAAACTTTGGTTCGTGATGATAATCGCCTTAATATTCTGGTCGATCGGGACCGGATTTTACCACGATCTTTCAGCAAGCAGTGATGAAACATACAAAGGGCTTAAACTGTTTTCCGATGTCATCGATCTGGTTGAAAAAAACTATGTTGATGAGGTTGACACAAAAAAATTAATTCAAAAAGCTGTTCAGGGAATGGTAAGCAGCCTCGACCCTCATTCTGCATTGCTTCCGCCCGAGGCTTTTGAAGAGTTGCAGATCGGGACCCATGGTGAATTCGGCGGCATCGGTATAGTTATAACCATGCAAAAAGGGGTTATTACAGTTATATCTCCTATTGAAGGCACCCCTGCTTACAAAGCCGGAATAAAAGCCGGAGATAAAATTGTCAAGGTAGACGGGGAATCAACCAAGGATATGATGCTCTGGGAAGCTGTTAAGAAGATGAGAGGCCAGAAAGGAACGCCGGTAGTTATAACAATAATAAGGAGGGAAGTATTAAAACCGATAGATTTCAAGCTGATTCGTGATATGATTTCGGTTATAAGCGTAAAATCGCTTATTTTGCAACCCGGATACGGATACATCTGGATTACCAATTTCCAGGACAACACAACTGACGACCTTAAACTGGCTTTAGAAAAGCTTGGTTCCGGCAGTGTTCCCTTAAAAGGGCTTATTCTCGATCTTCGAGACAACCCTGGCGGACTTCTTAACCAGTCGATTTCGGTGACAGATCTGTTTCTCGAAAAGGGTAAAATCGTATCCATCAAAGGACGGCTGAGAGAACATACAAAAATTTTCAGGGCTCATCCAAACGAGGTAAAACGGGACTATCCTATTGTTGTGCTGATTAACGGAGGAAGCGCCAGTGCATCCGAAATTGTGGCCGGTGCGCTTCAGGATCATAAAAAAGCCATTATCGTCGGGACCACCTCTTTCGGCAAAGGATCTGTTCAAACAGTAGAAGCTTTAAGAGACGGATATGGGCTTAAATTTACAATCGCCAGATATTATACCCCGAGCGGAAGATCTATTCAGGCCCATGGCATTATACCTGATATAGAGGTAAAACAAAGAGCTATAGACAGGGAAGATGCTGATAAGGGGTTGATGAAGGAAAAGGATTTAAAAAATCATCTTGAAGCAGAGCCGGATACAAGAAAAGATGCCGGGGAAAAAGAGGATGCCAAGAAGAAGCATAAGCATCCTAAGGTTAAATCCATGCATGAATCCCTTACACTCGAAGGGTTGCTTGAAGACAACCAGGTTATGCGCGCTCTTGACATACTTAGAAGTTATAATATCTTAAGCGGTTAAATGACTGCAAAAAGAAAGAAAACAAAACAAAAAAAAGTATTTTCCAGCAAGAATAAAGCTAAAAAAACGTATTTAAAAAAGGCGATTGCAGGACTATCTCTGTTGGTGCTGCTGGTCCTTGTCGCCGGTTTTCTGGCGCATCACTTATTGTTGCGCAAACAACCTGTGCAACCGGTAAAAAAAATTCCAACCGATAAAACACCGGCTTTTAAAACACCTGTCTTTGAAATATATCCCAAACCGGACAAGGTTTTCCGCAAACCGGATTATAAACCAAAGCCTGTGCCAAAAGGTCTGCCCAAAGTGGCAATTATTATAGATGATATTGGCTATGAACGAAAGGTTGCTGAAAAATTTTTAAGTCTTGATGCCGTGCTTACCTTTTCCGTGTTTCCCTGCAGCCCTTTCCAGCAAAGAATTATCAGGAAAGCCCATGCAAAAGGGCTTGAAATTATGCTTCACCTGCCAATGGAGCCTAATGAATATCCTGAGGTTGACCCAGGGCCGGACGCTTTACTTACATCTATGTCTCCTGATGAACTTATCGATCAGCTCAATAAAAATCTGGATGCCATTCCTTCAATTAAAGGGGTCAACAACCATATGGGTTCAAAAATGACAACCAAATCCACGCAAATGTATCAAATCTTTTCCGTGCTGAAAAAAAGGGGACTCTTTTTTGTTGATAGTCTCACAACGCCCGAAAGCCTTTGCAAACCTTCGGCTCGTATGCTTCAGATTCCCTTTGCCGAGCGGGATGTCTTTCTTGATCATGTGCAGGAAGCTGACTTTATTCGCAAACAGATAAAAGAATTGATTCGTATTGCCGAAATTCATGGCTCAGCCATAGGAATTGCGCATCCGCATTTAATCACGTACGAGGTTTTTCGTGAAGAATTCCCCGAACTTCAAAAAAAGGTACGCCTTGTTCCTGCCTCAAGTCTAGTGCAGATCATCGGTTAGCCCGAATACCAATCATCTGCACAAAAGGATTAAATAATGAAAATAGGGATTATCGGTTTTCCCGGATCAGGGAAAACAACTATATTTGAAGCATTAACCCACAATATAATTGAGGTGGGGAATAAAAGGGAAACCTGTATAGGCACAATCAGGGTTCCTGATAAACGTATCGATATATTAAGCGATATGTATAAACCCAAAAAGACTATTTATGCCCAGGTCGCATATTTTCTGCCAGGCTTTCAAGGACACAGCAAAGAACCGGCAAAAGATTATAATATTTGGAATGAAGTAAGAGATTGTGACGCTTTGATACATGTAGTGCGGAATTTCGGCGGATACGGTTTCAAGCCCCCTGATCTATATAACGATTTTTTCAATTTTGAGCAGGAAATGATTCTTGCCGATCTTGTTGTTGTGGAAAAGCGTCTTGAGCGGATTGAATTAGAAAGACAAAGGCACAGAAAAATCGACCAGGAAGAACTTGCTCTTTTAACTGAATGCCAAAAAAATCTTGAAAACGAAATCCCTCTTAGAAAAAGTCCGGATTTTGTTTCTGCGCCAGCCCTTAAGGGTTTTGCTTTTGTTTCAGCCAAACCAATGCTTGTTCTCTTTAATAACGAAGACGATGATGACAGCCTGCCTGATCTGAAAGATATCACTTCTAAGGAAAGTTGCATGATAATAAGGGGCAAATTAGAACAGGAACTCGCCCAGATGTCTGACGAAGAGGCAGAAGATTTTCTTTCCGAATTTAATATTACTGCATCTGCTATGGACAGGGTGCTCAGCCAGTCATACGAACTCCAGGGACTTATATCCTTTTTTACAGTTGGTGAAGATGAGGTGAGGGCATGGACAATAAAGAAAGGAACTTTTGCGCTTGATGCGGCAGGCGTTATTCATACAGACATAAAAAAAGGATTCATACGCGCAGAGGTAGTTTCTTATGAAGATCTAATAGATGCCGGCACATACCATGAAGCAAGAAAAAAGGGCACTGTAAGGCTTGAGGGTAAAACATACGAGGTGAAGGATGGGGATATAATTAACTTCCGTTTTAATGTTTGATGCTAGACCTTTAAGAAAATATTTTAAAAGCGCATCTGTTATGAACCTTTTGTTTTGCTACTATCTCATCTATCTTCCTGGCGCAAAGTATCCCCTGTTCCATGAAGTACTCTCCTATGGGGCGTTGAAGAAGGCGTTGTTTGCCTAAGAGAGCCAAATGTTGAAAGGAGGTTATATATCCCTTGCTCCAGGCATATTCGCCGAATTTTTCTTTATGCCGTTGCTCTATATTTCGCTCTGTCAGGATTCTCCTGATATCATATGACGACAAAATCCCCCAGTTAAGCGCTATCTGGCCAATAACCGGACGTTGCCTTTTCTGCCAGACTATTGCATCAATAAGGTTTCTCCATGAAATATAGCCGGAGTAATAAAGAAATTGACCGATTAACAGCCAGCGTTTTGGAAGCCAACCTTTGTAAAAGTGATCTGAAACCCCCCTTTTTTTATTAACCTTCGCGCTTCTCTTTGGGCTTTTTCTTTGAATACCTGTTTCATCATCCAAAATATCTATTCGATCATATTTTAAAATAGAATTCAGGTTTTCGTAGGCCAGGGTCACTTCCTTGAATTGTTCATCCATTTCAGATTCAATTTTTCCCAGTACTTTTGAACGATCCGGATGTGTCTCCAGCGCCTTTTTCCAGTACACTGCTTTAAGCGCAGGCTGCCGAAGCTGTTTTAGCAACTCAATCGAAACCACATTCTCGTAGCCAAACAGCACATGATAGGCATTAAAAAGGTTAGCTTTTGACATAAAAGACAATGATGTATCGGAATTCATATAGCTCATTTAACCTTGTTCAGGGTTCCCGCGTTCGCGGGAACCCTGTGCTTTTTCGGCTCAGTATGCTCTGTGATAAGAGTAATATTTTATGCTTATTAATCAATATATTGTGTGTTTGTCAAGTAAAAATGGTGTATATTGTATTTAGCGGCAAAAAATCTGTATCCCTGAACACTATGTTTTTACACACTTTCCGTGTGAACATCCCCATAGTTCCCCGACGGTCATGCAGAACATAGCGGAAGACAATAGATTTTTTAATTTACGAGTTTATAAATGACATCTTTTGTTTTTCCTAAATTACAGAACAAATTGACACAAAATCGCTCTCCATGCTTTAATATTGCAATTATAATCCAGATAATCCTGTTTATAATGTTTAATTCTTCATTTTTTGTAAAATGCTTTCAATGAGCTACTCAGCATAGCTGAAACCACGGCAAGAGACGATTTCCGAAGAGGGAATTGAAGGAATTGTTGCAGGACGTTTGCAGTTGAATGATACGGGTTGAAACCATGAAAATATAATTAAGAAACACACAAACCCGATGGTTATTATAAACTAAGGGTTTGATCAGCGAGGCTGTCGAAATATGAAAAAAGAAACGGGAAAACAGGTTGCAAAAACATACAACAAGTCCATTTCCGGCGATCTTATCGGTGATATCCGCAGGCTCATTGAAACTGCCAGGCATAATGTTGCCGTTACGGTCAACGCCGGCTTGACCATTCTTTACTGGCAGATCGGCAGCCGTATCCGCCAGGATATTTTAGAGGAAAAGCGGGCTGAGTACGGTAAAGAGATTGTCTCGACACTGTCGCAACAATTGAGCTGGAGTCATTTTGTTGAAATAATCCCTCTTAAAGATGACCTCCAACGCGACTTTTATGCTGAGATGTGCCGTATTGAACGGTGGAGTGTTCGGACATTGCGGAAAAAAATTGATGGAATGCTTTATGAGCGTACCGCCATATCAAAAAAGCCTGAAAAATTGGTAAAGAAGGAGCTGTCCGCCTTGCGAGAGGCGGACAGGTTAACACCAGACCTGGTTTTCAGGGATCCTTATTTTCTCGACTTTTTGGGTTTGAAAGATACTTTTAGCGAAAAAGACCTTGAGTCGTTTATCCTGCGGGAAATGGAGAGCTTTATCCTGGAGCTTGGAGCTGGATTTTCATTTATTGCCCGCCGAAAAAGGATCACAGTCGATAATGAGGATTATTATCTTGATCTGCTCTTTTTCCACCGCAAACTCAAACGGCTCATTGTCATTGAATTAAAACTCGGCAAGTTCAAGGCTGCTTACAAAGGCCAGATGGAACTCTATCTGCGCTGGCTTGAAAAATATGAAAAGGAACCCGGCGAAGAAACGCCCCTGGGATTAATCCTCTGTGCCGGAAAAACAAGCGAGCAGATAGAGTTGTTGCAATTGGATAAAAGCGGCATCAAAGTGGCCGAATATATGACTGAACTACCGAAACGCGAACTGCTGGAGCAGGAGCTTCACAAAGCGGTTGAATTGGCGCGGAAACGGCTGGAGGCAGAACCTGAGTAGTGCAAACACAGAATACAAATTCAAAAAATTTCCCGAGCCGCTATGTGGGCATGGCGCCGGAAGAGATGGATGAAGACTTCGACTTCGAGAAAACAATGCGTACAATACATGCCGAGCTTCAGGAACTGAATGCGGAAAGTGTGGAACTGGCGGATCAGATTGCAAGAAATTTTGAGGAGTTGGGGGTATGAGGAGGATTTGACTTGTTCCAGAACAGGATGAAGGATGGTGTTATGCCCGTTAGGGAATAATGAAGAAAAGTAACATATTTTTTGCACAATAACGTAATGTGTGTTACTGTGCAAAAAATACTTTAACATTAAGAGAAATATCGGGATGAAAGATTTAGTTAATCGGTTTAAAAGATATTTATCGGATACGCTTGGTATAACGGTCACGTTATCGAAACCGGCAAATGTGGGATCGCTTCCTTTTTTTCTTCAGGATAGTTATGATTTATACCAGGTCGGGTTGCTGAATGAAGATTTTATTGTTTTGGCCTCAAAAAACGATAATGAGCCTACCCCTGCGACAATTCATAAACATATCGATATCGTGAACCAACAGCTTAGAATGAAAGCTGTTTTTCTTCATTCAAGCATTTCATCGTTTAACAGAAAACGGCTGATCGAGTATAAGGCCCCTTTTGTTATACCGGGAAACCAGATGTATCTCCCGGATTTAGGTATAGATTTGAGGGAATATTTTATTAAAAAAAGATCAAAAACAGCTATTTTTGGACCATCCACTCAGGCTGTTATTCTTTATGCGCTTACAAAAAAAATGACTGAACCTGTAACTCCAACGCAATTAGCAGAAGAGCTTGGATATTCACGGATGACAATGACCCGATCGCTCGATGAGATCGAATCCGCAGAGTTGGCTGAGGTATCGATCGTGGGCAGGAAAAGATTGGTTCATTTTGACAAAAACCGCAAGGAATTATGGGAAAAAGCGCTTCCTCACTTGAGATCACCGGTAAAGGAAAACGTGTGGCTAAAAACTCTGATCGAAGAGTTGCCGGTCTGTCAAGCTGGACTGACAGCCTTGGCCTGCTATTCAATGTTGACTCCACCTCAAAAGCAGGTTTACGCAGCTTTTGTCAAAGACTGGAAACACACAAAGCGTAAATACCCTCATAAAATTATTTCTTATCCAGATGAGGCAAAATGTGAACTGGAGGTCTGGATCTACTCTCCGGGTTTATTTGCAAATGGTAAAATAGTTGATCCATTCTCTCTGTATCTGAGTTTAAGAGATATTAAGGATGAACGCGTTGAATCCGCCATGGAAAAGATGATGGAGAGTATTGAATGGTAAGGGGACTTGATCTTTTCCGGGATTATTTCAAGGATTATACGGATAAATATATTCTGATTGGCGGAACTGCATGTGATTTAGCGATGGCAAGTATGGATCTTAATTTCAGAGCAACAAAAGATTTGGATATTGTCTTGATCTTAGAAGCCCTGGATGTTGAATTCGTTACCACTTTTTGGGGTTTTATTAAAGAAGGGCAATATAAAAACAGGCAAAAAAGTACCGGCAAGAAGCTGTTTTATCGTTTTTACGATCCCGAGAAGGAAGCCTTTCCTTATATGATAGAATTATTTTCTCGAAAACCAGATGTATTCGAATTGCCCCTCGAGAGTCATTTAACTCCGATTCCCATTGATGAGACGGTTTCCAGCTTATCGGCTATTTTAATGGACAGCGATTATTATGATTTTATTAAAAACGGGCAAAAGGTCACAGACGATCTTTCGATAATATCGCAAGAACATCTGATTCCATTGAAATCAAAAGCCTACCTGGATTTATGTAAGCTCAAAAGTTCGGGTAAGACTATCGACAGTAAAGATATAAAAAAACACAAAAACGATGTCTTCAGGCTTTATCAGATTTTGTCTCTTGACACAGATATTGCATTACCTCAATCCATAGCAGATGACATGCGGATTTTTTTGGAGAAGGTATCTGGGGAGCCCCCGGATTTGAAAAATTTGGGAATACACAATACATCGTTGGCAGGGATAATCGGTAATCTCAAAAAGATTTACAACCTTTAATGGCGAAGTCATGTTTGGTTTTTTTAATAGTATGATCCAAGAAAAAAATTTAAATCTTGCGATTAAAAGGATGCATCAGGAAAAATCCGAGAAACTGACGAATCACCTTTCTGGATACCGAAAGGGAGATCAGGATATTTTTAACAAAATACAGGATAAGCTGGATAACGCCATTGCAAATGCCCTCCGTGTCGAACAATTCCATCAAACTGCCGGTACCGACAATCCTTTTACCTGTGTGCATTCTTTGGTGGAATATTTGCGGGATTTGAAGAAGGAATAAAAGAAACAAAAGCGGCTGTGGCCCGGACGGCTAAAAGCGGCGGTCTTTTGAAAGATGGCAGACTTTAATAAACATGTGAGAATATTGGAACAGCTCGCAATTTACCCACTGCTGGTGAAAAAATCGCAAAAGAAACTCAATATTTACTTCTTGACGATATAAAATTATAAACTGAGGATGTTCCATAGATTTCCATAGGGTGGGGTGAGCAAGAGTCAAGAGCGGACTTGACCCCATTCCAATACGGCAAGAAGAGTGAAAAAAACAACATTCAATCAAAATAATATCATTAAGGGTCAAAGGCAGACCTGCCCCCTTTTTTTCTATCGACGTTTTTGATTAATCTATCGATGTTCTTTTGGAAATCGGAAGATAGTATATATATTATTGCCTTTTTTCTTCAAGCAATGGTGAGGATTAACAAGAAGAGGTGGCGGCCTGAATATTCTCCAACATTTGTATCTCCAATATTCCAGCTTCCCCCTATCTCGCTTAGGATTATATAATTCTTGCCTTTTCATTAAAAACAGTGCAATATTAAGATATTACAACAATCAAGAAACGACCTGCTAATATCAAATATCACTGGTTTATTTCTTAACATTTAATATTGAGCAGTAAAAAATAATGGGTGAAAAAACTGCAAAAGAAAATCAATATTCATTTTTTGACGATACAAACTTATAAACTGAGGAGCATCCTATAGATTCCACGACTTTTACCGGGACAGGACGTATAAAAAAATGAGCTTGTGCAGTTTTATCTTGATTTTTGCAATTTTTATGCAATAATCAACGCTAAATTAAATTTAAGGGGGCATCATGCTTATTGAATTTAGCATCACCAATTATCGGTCTTTCCTGCCACCCCAGAAGCTGACTCTGACGGCAAACACCTCCAGCGAATTGCAAGAAGAAAACACTTTTGTCTCACCTGCATCAAATTTGCCGCGCCTTCTTCGCTCTGCCGTTGTTTATGGCCCAAACGCCGCCGGCAAAAGCAACCTGGTCCAAGCCATTGCTTTTATGAAGAGTTTTGTCTCGTCTTCAGCCAAAGAAAGCCAGGAAGGCGAGAAAATTGACACAACACCGTTTCTATTTAACATGCAAGGCAGCCAAAACCCTTCCGAGTTTGAAGTCCTGTTTATCCAGGACGGTATCCGTTATCAGTATGGTTTTGCCGTAACTCCCGAAAGAGTAACCTGGGAATGGTTGTTTGCCTATCCCGAAGGCAGGGCGCAAAAGTGGTTTGAACGAAACTTCGATCCCGAGACCCAAAAGGATGTCTGGTATTTTGGGCCTAAATTCACCGGCCGCCGCAAGGTCTGGCAGGAGGCGACTCGCAGCAATGCGCTTTTCCTTTCAACCGCGATTCAGTTGAACAATGAACAGCTTAAGCCCGTATTCAACTGGTTTGATCATAAGCTGCATGTTATCGATCAGGGAGGAAACCTTCATCCAGGGTTCAGCACCAGCGAATGTGAAAAGGAAGAGAAGAAAAAGAAAATTCTCAAGTTTATGAATGCAGCGGATTTGTCGATTACAGATATCTTTTTGGAGAAAAAAGAATTTTCCACGAAGGACTTGCCCGCCGAAATGCCGCAAAACATTAAAGAAGAAATCAGCAAAGAGCTCGATGGCAAGAAACTGACCAGTCTATTTTTTATGCATCCATCTTCCGATACAGGGAAAGATGTGGCTCTTGAATTCGAGGAAGAGTCCGCAGGTACCCGCAAGCTTTTTGCCATGGCAGGCCCATGGCTGGATGTCCTGGACAATGGTCTTGTTCTCTTTGTGGATGAACTGGATACAAGCCTGCATCCTCACTTGGTCCGATTTCTTTTGAATCTGTTCCATAACCCCGAAACAAATCGACACAACGCCCAGTTGGTTTTTACTACCCATGATACCACGGTTCTGGATCAAACTCTCATGCGGCGGGATCAGGTATGGTTTGTTGAAAAGGATGCGGAAAATGCCACCCGCCTCTATCCGCTATCAGACTATAAACCACGAAAGGGCGAGGCCCTGCAAAAAGGCTATTTATATGGCAGATATGGCGCTTTACCGTTTCCAGGCGAATTGAGGTTTTGATGGGTACCGACGACCTGTTTCACAAGAGGAAAGAGCGTAAGGTCGAGTTATTGCGTCGCCGGCGGGCAATGAAGGCCCCATATGACGTTATCCTCATCGTATGCGAGGGAAAGAAAACCGAACCAAATTATTTTACTGAATTGAAAAAGGCATTCCGGTTGAGCAACGCCAACGTGAGAATTTGTGGTCGTGGATCAGACCCTCTCAGCGTTGTAGATTTTGCCATTGAGACTTTTCGGTGGGAACCGGAATTTGATCGTGTCTATTGCGTCTTTGACCGCGACAGGCATACAACATACTCCGCTGCCCTGGATAAGGTAAAGCAAACCCGACTGGGCAAAAGAAGTAAAATATTCGCCATTCCTTCAGTTCCCTGTTTCGAGTTTTGGCTGTTGCTGCATTTTACATACACCACCAAACCGTTTGATGCTCCTGCCGGTGATTCTATCTGTGCCAAGATTATCGAAGAATTGAAAAATTACCTTCCCGCATACCAAAAGGGAGATCAGGATATTTTTAATAAAATACAGGATAAGCTGGATAATGCCATTACAAATGCCCGCCGTGTCGAACAATACCATCAAACTTCAGGGACCGACAATCCTTCCACCCGTGTGCATTCTTTGGTGGAATATTTGCGAGATTTGAAGAAGCAATGAAAGAAATCGAAGCGGCTGTGGCCCGGACGGCTGAAAGCAGCGACCTTTTTGAAAGATGGCAGACTTTAACAAACATGTGAGAATATTGGAACAGCTTGCAATTTACCCGCTGCTGGTGAAAAAATTGCAAAAGAAAATCAATATTTACTTCTTGACGATATAAACTTATAAATTGAAGAGTGCAAGCACGCTCATTTTTGTAATTTTGGAGCTACTATGACAACAACTGTTCCCATTGAGTCAATTGTAAATAAGATTCTTATGTTTCGTGGTGAAAAAGTTTTGTTAGATCCATGCCTATCCGGTTGACACAGGTTAGCCCTTTGGGGCATTCGTGCTGAAGATCGCTGCCCGGCTTGAGGCACCGACCTACCAGGACTTGTACGAAGGCGAGCGGGCGCATCCGAATCCGGCGAAATACAGATCACCTGTGCTAACCGGATAGGCATGGTTAGATCATGATCTTGCGGAGCTTTATGGCGTAGAAACCAAACAATTAAAGAGAGCGGTTCGCCGGCATATAAGTCGGTTTCCACAAGATTTTATGTTTCAACTAACCAAAGAAGAGTATGATTCTTTAAGGTGCCAATTTGGCACCTTAAAGAGGGGTGAGCATTCGAAATATTTGCCCATGGTCTTTACAGAACAAGGAGTGGCGATGCTATCCTCTGTTCTCAATAGCAATCGCTCTATTGAGGTGAATATTGCAATCATGCGAGCTTTCGTTCAGTTAAGAAAAATGATTGCATCCAATAACAAACTGGCACAGAAACTTGCAGAACTCGAACAACATCTGGAAAATCATGATGAACAGATTCAGGCCATTTTTGAAGCTATTCGCCAACTAATGACACCGCCTGCGAAACCACGCAAGAAGATCGGGTTTGTGGTAAAGGAAAAGAAGGCTGCTTATGGCAAAAGGACAAAGGGAAGTAGAAGAAAGAAATGATACCGGAAAAGACAACATTCAATCAAGATAATATCATTAAGGGTCAAAGGCAGACCTGTCCCAAAGTCCCCTATATTTATTGATTTTTTCACTTTACGAGTTTATAGATAACATCGGAAAGGCAAGGGCTCTTTTAATCATCTGAGTGAGGTTGTTCTTGAAAGAACTAACAGAAATCGATCAACAAATAAATACAGCGGAAAGAGATCATCAAGAATGGAAAATGAATAATTAATCTTTGGGAAAATAAAAATGGATATTGAACAATCTTTTGAGATACTTGAATTGGACCGTGGTGCATCGACAGATGAGATCAAACAGTCCTATAAAGATATAGTCACTGTTTGGCATCCCGACCGGTTTTCCAACAATCCCCGTCTGAAACAAAAGGCTGAGGAGAAATTGAAAGAGGTGAATGTGGCATATGACACATTGAAATCCTATCTGTCCTCAGAACAACGGATGGAGCCAAAGCAGGAAAAGGCCCAACCAGATGCCGCACCATATGATAATAAAACGGAAGCTGTGGTTGAAGCAGGCACAGGCATTGCTTTAAGCCTGTGGTCCTATCTTTCTTCATTATTTCAAAGTGTAGTGACAGATGTGAAGACTGGAATGGAGCAAGGGAGGTTGGACCAATCGCAAAGAGGCGCCGGTTGCGGCAGAAGAGGCAGCAGAAGAGACAAAGGTATGGGAAGGTGTGGTAGAGGTAGAGGAAAAGGTCGTGGCTAATCATCTAATCTTCCCTTAAATCGGTGATAGGTACAAAAGATATGCACATAAAGGATTGGCCTGAAGGAGATCGCCCCCGGGAAATGCTTTTGGAGAAAGGCCCGGAGGCTTTGAGTGATGCCGCGCTGCTGGCTATCCTTACGGTCGAAGATACGCCTCCCTTTGTTTTTCCTAAATTACAGAACAAATTGACATAAAACCGCTATCTATGCTTTAATATTGCAATTACAATCCTGGTGACCTTGTTTATAATGTCAGTTCTTCATTTTTTTAAGAGGGTTTTCAATGAGCTAATCCGCATAGCTAAAACCGCTGCAATACTCGATTTCTGAAGAAGGAATTGAAGGAATTATCGATTCGGCGAATCTGAGGAATGAATTCAATGCCAAACAAAAAAGGCGCAACCAGATTATCTGCAAACATCCTCAATTACTTTGCGGCATTTACTGAAACAAGGTTTAATTTCAGAACACTCATAAATTACCGATGGACAGACAATGAGCTGACCCTTGATTTAGGAATATTTCAGGACTTTCAAGATAAACTCTTGCAAAGAATAAAGACTGGAGACAATGCTCCTCTTACAGTAAAAAATAATGAGCACGTTCTTTCGCTTTCAGGCGATGAAGTCCTGTTGGAGATTAACAAGGCATTATCTGATAAATTTGGCCTGGAATATCTGAAATCATGTATTGAGCAGGAAATTCAAAAGGTGGCCGAACGGGATATCGTCTTTATTGCAACTGAAAAAGGATTGCAAGCTGCAGACAACACCGACCTTTCAGAACAAGAGATTGAAAAACAGAATTCACAGACATTCCTTGACGGCTGCCGGAAATACAACCTTTCCCTCAGAAAACAGATCGAAATTATCCTTATCGAACTACAGACAAAACAGATTGACCGTTTAAAGGATGAACTCGGCATTGAGCATGTTCCGGCATCAACCTTCAATCCTGCCAATTACCTGAAAAAACATTTTGATATGCTTCAGTCTATTGCGCGGGATACCCTGTCCCGAGAGGAATATATCAGCAGCGTCAAACAGTATTTCAAGGAAGATGTTGACGACATTGTTCTATATGATCTGTTTATCAGCATACAAAAATATGCCAGATACAACACCATTGGAACAATCTATCTGTTTTTTCACGAGTTAAGCAGGCGAACTGATAATGACGCCGTTGAAGGATATCCGATATTTTTTATTGAGCTTAATCTATCGCCCGGCACTGAGAAAGTGGAGGTTTCATTTCCAAGAGATCTTTTACTGATTAATACTCCGGCTGTTAATTATTTCAAATTTCCATCAATTCTAACCACCTCAAGATCATCAACCCTTAAAAATGCAGCATCCAACCTTGGCGGGATGGAGGTTTTTTTGCAGGCTCAGTACGGCTGGAATGAACCATTTGTGCTGGAGCCTCATTTCAGACCAATAAAAGCCCAACAAGATATTTACCCGGATATTAGATGCCGTGTTGGATTTCAGGTTGTCGAAAACGAAAATAAGAAACTTCTTGATTATTCAGAAATAATGACACGGCTTGAATCAGGCGAAAAGAACAAGTTCGTCAATTTCATTTCGGATTATATTGACGGAAACGTGGAAAACACCCAGAACGTTATTGACAGGGAATTTATCGAAAAATACCCGATCAAAAGCGCCGGCAGATACATTTCTGATAATCCTTTAAATCTTAATAGTTCTCAAAAGAGAATCCTCCTTGCTCTCAATAAGCCAAAGAATAAGATTATTGTTGTTGATGGGCCGCCCGGAACTGGCAAATCCCACACAATTGCGGCAATAACTTACTGGGCCAATCAGGAAGGAAAATCTGTTGTCATCACATCTCACAAAAAGGAGGCCATTGACGTTATCGACCGGATGCTTACGGACAAGTTCCGCGACTTGCATCCCAATGCGAAACCATCGATCATCAGGCTGTCTAAAAACGGCAAATCAATAAACACACTTGAGAACTCCCTTCAAAATGCAGTCATAAACGCTGCGGGTGGCCGCGCCAACAACTACAACAAGCAGGCTGTTGAACAGGATGAAAAAGAGTTAAAAAGCTCTGTCTCCGGAAAAATAGAAAAGCAGATTTCTTCATCCGGTAAATACAGGGAAAAAATTCACGATCTGTTTGAGTTTGAGCAGATACAGAGCAGACTTGTTGGTTCAGGCGAATTTTCAGATGACGATTTTGCTCTTCCCAAAGGCGATGCTTTGGCTGTGATTGATTTTGAAAAGATACAAAAATTTGCCGAAGCTCCGATTATTGATAATTTCAACGATATCGGTCTGGCAGCATTTCGGTTTCTTCTAAAACGCCGGAAAGATATTCCAAGTTTTCTTAATGCCTGTGAAGCAATCAACCTTCATTCCAGCGAGGAGCTTGATTTTGAGACAGCCCTCACCGAAATTCCAAAGTCTTTTATCGATCTAATAGAAACGTCCATAAAATCCTTTAAAAAGGATATGCCGATTTTGGCGCTTCAGTCCGGCGATATCCCCGGCGCATTCTTCAAAAAGCTGTTCAGAAAGGCTCCTGACAAGAAGGTTCTGGAGCAACTAATTAAATCTTTGAAGAGCTTGAAACATGCAAACATTATTGAAGAAATCGTACGCTTGAAAAAGGTGCCGCCAAATGAACTCACTCTGGATATGGCTTCTGAGGGAATTTCAGCGCTTCAAAAAGCTATCTCCTTGAAAAAGCACAGGGACATTATTGACGAATATCGTGAAGTAGCCGGAAACAAAGAAAAGAGCATTTCCGAAGTTTACGATATCCTTGATAGCGTGAAGGATGCTTTTCAAAAGGTGGACGTAGAGCTTTTCATTTCCATCGAGGCGCTTTTCAAGCGCTATGAAACAATACTTGCCAAACTAAAAATTTCAAGCGAAAAATTAGGCGCTTTATCACGACTCAACAATCTTACGGGCGCTGAAGCCGATATCTGGAGATGGATTCAACTGCACTATGCGCTTTCCGGAAAAACGGCCGTTGATTCATTTAATAAGGATGATCTCGATGCCTTTAATAGACTCAGGCAGAAACAGGTTGAACATAAAAACGACCTTCGGATGAAAAATCTCAACAACTTTCTGGGGGATGTCGCCAGGATCAAGGCCTCTTTTGCCGGCGGGAAAAGGCTGACAACTATGCAGGCCAGGGTACTCCTGGAAAACATATCAGGAATTATTGCCGAACCCGACATGATATCAAGACACTTTCCGATGGATGAAGACCTGATCGATCTTCTTGTCATTGACGAGGCGTCCCAGGTCTCTATTGCCGAGTCAATCTCCCTTATCCTGCGGGCAAAGCAGGTAGTTGTTTTTGGTGATGAATACCAGTACGGCGCTGTCGGCGCAATTAACGTGAGCTCAAAATATTCTGCCGCATATTTCAGGGACATCATAAATGCCTATCAGGGTGATTACAACGCATCTGCAACAGATCAGGAGGTAAATGAGCTGATTGAAGAGGTTTCCAAAGAGATAGATGAGGATGAGCAGGAAATTGAACAGGCATTGCGCCCTCAGGAGGATAACGCAGGCGCAGTTCTGTGGCTTAGAACCTTCAATATCCGCACATCAACACTCAGTTTTGCCAGAGCCATTGCAAATTACACCACTTCTCTCCGTGAGCATTACCGGAGTTTCCCTGAAATCATAGATTATTCAAATGAATTCTTCTACAAGCCGGCCCTGCTCGATCTCAGCATCAACCGGATACGCACCAAACCAATAGGCGAAGTCTTGCAGTTTATTCCCGTGGAAACCAGAGGAAATTCCGGCAGCAATGTAAACTATGATGAAATAGATGCCATTATTCACGATCTGGACAGCCGTATCAAAAACGGTTTTAAGGGAAGCGTAGGCATTATTACCTCTTTTCGTGAACAGCAGGCAAGAATGGAGCAGACTATAAACGAAAAACTCAATATGCCGGAACTGAAGAAAAACCATGATCTGGCTATATGGTTTGTCGCGGATGTGCAGGGCGAAGAGCGCGATATTGTCTATTATTCCCTTGTGGAAGACAGCAAGTACGGCAACGCTAATTTGCGGAACATTTATCCGGTAATCGACGGAACGGCTGATAATATCAGGAGCTTAAAGATGCAGAGGCTCAATGTGGGGTTCAGCCGTGCCAAGGACACAATGGTATTTGTGCACAGCATGCCGGTTAATGAGTACAGTAAAACCAGGCTTGGTGATGCTTTAAAGCATTATGACAAGCTTCTTGACGAAAACAAAAAGAATGATTTTTTCATCGAAGACACGGCAATTTTCGAATCGCCGCCGGAAAAAGATCTCTATAACCTTCTAATCAGCACGAACTTTGTGAAAACACACAGAGAGCATGTGAAAATCATTCCTCAGTTTAAGATCGGAGAATACATCAGGGCAGAATATGCAAAGCAAATACCAAAATACAGGGTGGATTTTCTCATGACCTTTTCAAAAGGCGGCAAAGAGCAGGCCCTGATCCTGGAATATGACGGCGTGGAATACCATACAAAAAA
>JAUWQO010000172.1 GCA_030610995.1 Desulfobacterales bacterium | reverse complement strand
TGCATTGTTCGCTAAATGAAGAGAAGATCGGTTCTGATAAAAAAATTAGAGCCCATGCGGTAATTGCCGGCAGGGTGCAGGGTGTTTTTTTTAGAATGGAAACAAAACGGGCGGCTGATCATGCAGGGGTGTTTGGATGGGTGAGAAATAAAAGGGACGGAAATGTTGAAGCCATGTTTGAAGGGGATGAAGAGAGTGTAAAATTGGCGCTTGAGTGGTGCAGGAAAGGCCCGCCGCTTGCTTATGTAAAGAGTGTGGATGTAAAGTTTGAAGATTATAAAGGTGAGTTTAAGGAATTTGAAATCACTTATTAAAAAAATCAAGACGGTTTATTGAGGGTGTCCTAAATCAAAAAATAAACCGTCTTGATTTTTTGTATTTATATGGCAGCTTTTAGTTTCTTGCCCGGGCGGAATTTTACAACATTGCAAGCCTTGATTTTGATTGGAGCGCCTGTTTGAGGATTGCGTCCTTTGCGAGCCTTGCGACGGACTTTTGAAAAGGTGCCAAACCCGACCAGCGTAACCTTGCCGTCTTTTTTCTTAAGCGCCTTTGTTACGCTATCCATAAAAGAATTTAGCGCGTTTGCAGACGCAACTTTGGAAATACCTGCATCTGTTGCCATCTTTTCTACCAATTCAGCCTTTGTCATAGTAATTTTACCTCCCTTTCTTTTCTGTTATTAATAATGAGTAAACCCCTGATTTTCAGCTCAACACAGCAGGCAATATAGCAGCTTATTATTAATGTCAACACTTTTTTTTTGCATGCAATACTGTTAATATGCTTTGTGGCTGCATGTGCGAACAGAGACAGCCGAAAAAGACTGTATTGTAAGACCATGCGAACCATTCATCGCTGTGATAAATATTGGTTAAAACATGGCGGCAACAAACTGCTCTGGATCAAATTCCCGGAGATCGTCGATTTTTTCTCCGATTCCGATATACTTTAGCTGAATTGGAAGAGAGCTGCTTATGCTGACGACTATGCCCCCTTTGGCTGTTCCGTCAAGTTTTGTAACAGCAATGCCGGTAACGCCGAGCGCATCATGGAATACTTTTGCCTGGGTCAGAGCATTTTGGCCGGTTGTTGCATCGAGTACCAGCAGGATTTCATGCGGCGCATCCGGAAGCTTTTTAGAAATGGTCCGCTTGATCTTTTTAAGCTCCTCCATCAGGTTTATCTTTGTGTGAAGCCTTCCTGCGGTATCTACAAGCACGACATCAACCCCTCTGGCAATCGCTGCTTCTATGCCATCGTATGCAACAGCGGCGGGGTCTGCATTATCCCTGTGCTTTACTATTTCTGCGCCCGCTCTATCAGCCCATATTGAGAGCTGTTCTATTGCCGCTGCCCTAAAGGTATCAGAGGCGATGATCAGAACCTTTTTTTCTTCGCGGGCATATTTTGCCGCTAATTTCCCTATGGTAGTGGTTTTGCCGACACCGTTAACACCTATTACCATTATGACGTGAGGTTTGGAGGTGATCTTTTTAGATGGTGGGACCGGCGAATGCTTATTAAGAATGGAGAATATTTCCTCTTTCAGCGCATCTTTCAGTTGATCGGGGCCAGATATTTTCGCGGTTTTTTTTGAAATACTTTCTATAAGACCCATGCTGGTCTGAACTCCTATGTCAGAGGTAATCAGAAGCTCTTCAAGCTCCTCTAACAGATTATCATCAACTTTTCTGTTGCCTGCAAAAAGCTGGTCAATATCTGTTGTAAGAATTTCGCGGGTCTTGGTCAGCCCTTTTTTTAAGCGTTTAAAAAAACCGACGGGTTCTGCTGCCGGTTTTGTTGCCGGTTTTGTTGATTGATTGTCTTTATTCTTTTTTAACCAGTTAAAGGCCATGATTAGCTCCGCTCCGCAATTGGTCGAGTGGTCGAGTAGGAAAATGGTCGAGTAGTCGAGTGGTCGAGTAGGAAAATGGTCGAGTAGGAAAATGGTCGAGTGGTTAAGTAGTCTACTAATTTCCCACTCTAAAACTCGACTACTCGACCAATCCGGCTACGCCAAATTTACTGAAACAATCTTTGAAATGCCC
This sequence comes from Desulfobacterales bacterium, assembly GCA_030610995.1. Lineage (GTDB taxonomy): Bacteria > Desulfobacterota > Desulfobacteria > Desulfobacterales > ETH-SRB1 > Desulfaltia. The sequence continues at coordinate 3,203 of JAUWQO010000172.1, read as the reverse complement.
TGTTTTTCCATGGTAACACCGAACAGCATATCAGCAAATTCCATAGTCCTTTTATTATGGGTGATCATGATAATCTGGGATTTTGTTCCAATAACTTTCAGCAGATCATTAAATCGCAAAATATTGGAGTCGTCAAGCGGCGCATCGATTTCATCCATGAGGCAGAAGGATGTAGGCTTAATTAAGAATATAGAGAAGATAAAGGCAATAGCGCTAAGGGCTTTTTCTCCTCCTGAAAGAAGACTTATTCTGGTAAGTTTTTTCCCGCGCGGATGGATCATCAACTCCACCCCTGTTTCAAGCGGCTTATCCGGATGTGTGAGTATGAGCCTGGCTGAGCCTCCATCAAAAAGACGTGGAAATACCTCATCGAGTTTCGCATTAATCAGGTTGAAAGTATTAATAAAGCGTTCTTGCGTAATTTTGTTTATTTTCTTAATTACATTTTGAAGATCCTCCAGCGCTTTAACCAGATCGTCATGTTGCTTATTCAGGAAGTCAAAACGTGTCTCGATCTGTTCATATTCCTTAATGGCTCCAAGATTGACATCGCCGATATTTGCAATCTTTTTTCTATACTCTGCAAGCTCATCTTCCATTTTAGCCACAGGCATTTCCGGGATTTCAGATGAATCCGGCCTTAGCTGCGGGAGGGGTTTATGATAAAGTTCCGTTAGGCGGTTTGAAATGGTATCCTGTTTTATATGACGCTGTGATTGCTCAAGTTCAAGCATTCGGATTTTTTGCAAGACCTCTTCACGCTTGCTGTGCATATCCGATACAATGCTGTCGCTTTCCTGCAGTTTGGCGGCTATGCTTTGATACTCAGTCTCATTGCTTTCAAGCGCCTGTTCAAGGGATTCCATATCATCATACATGCTGGAAAGGCTCTGTTCGTATTCAATAATTTTTTGTTTGAAGGCTTGTCTGTTTTGATTTTTTTGTTTAATCTCCAGGGAAAGCTGCCTGAGCCGCTTTACTCCGTCATCAGAAAATTCTTCAAGCCGTCTTAAAGTATTATTGCTGTTTTCCAGTCTCACATTTAAGGCTGTTAACTCGAGATTGAGATCAATGACACCTTGATTAAAATTCTCCATTTCAGAAGATGCTGAGTCGATTTTTTTTGATGTTTCCGCAACTTTATCCTGAGCGGTTTTTACACTGTTTGTGATTTCAGACAGCTCTTTGTTGTATTTGGCCATTTCTTCTTCAATGTCGCTCTTTTCGCCCAGAAGCTGATCCTGCTCGAGGCATACGATTTCAAGATGATTACGGGCATGCTTCAGATCCTCTGTTATCTTGTAAAGGGACTTCTCTGCTTCGATTTCATTTTGTCTAACAGTGTTTTTGTGCTCTATCTCCCTTTGCATGTTGCTTTCAATTTTGCGGACTTCGGTTTCCAGTTCTTTTTGGTCATTATGGCCAGTTATCAGTTGCTGATCCAACCTGTTAATCTGCCGGTCAAGCTCTTTGAGCTTTTGTTTTTTCGCAAGGATGCCGATTCCATTGTCTTTGCTTCCACCGATCATAATCCCCTGACTGGAGACAATATCGCCGTTTTTGGTAACAATAGTTTGCAATAGACCGTTGCTGTTATATGTTGTTATGGCTTCTTCAATATCAGAAGCAACAACTACATGCCCTAAAAGGGCTTCAATTATTTTTTCAAATCCCTGCTTTATGGAAATATGATTTATTAGCCTTTTTTGAACATCCGGCATTTTTTCATGGCTGTAATCTGTTTGCTTAATGGATGAAAGAGGAATAAACCCGCTGCGACCGGCGCTGGTTGATTGAAGATAGTTTATAGAGCAAAGCCCTGCTTCTTGATCCTTTACAAGAATGTATTGAAGAGATTCTCCAAGGACCGATTCCACCGCAGTTTCAAAGGAGGGTTCCGGCTCGATAATATCTGCTATCAGGCCGATGACATTCGCCGTAAGTTTATGCTGGTTTGCCGGCGCTTTACTGCTTTGATCCGGATCCACGGGGGGAATTTGACTTTGAGCTTTCATTATGGCCCTGACGCCGTCTTTGTACCACTCAAAGTTATCTTCCATTTTCTTTAAGGTTAAGTATTGCGATCTGGCTTTATTGCGTTCAAGGTCCAGGGTCTGTACCAGTTTAACCTGTTTACCAAGCAGATTGTTTTTGTTGGCAAGTTGCTCCTGCAAGGCGTCAATACGCCTGTTTATCTCTCCAACTTCAGCTATTAAAGAATTAAGCCGGCTTTGGGCTTTGTTTTCCAGGTTTTGCGTTGACATTACCTTCTTGCTTGCAGTCGCCTTTTCTTCTCTGGTTCTTTTTAGACGCCTTTTAAGGCTTTCCTTGTTGTTTGCGGCGTTTTGATAAATGTTTTTATATCGCGCTTCCCGGGCAACCATGTCCATAAGGTTTGTTTTATAAGCTTCTATCTTCTCGCTAAGCTCTGATAATTTATCTCTACTTTCTTGCAATGCAGACCTTTTCCGGCCTAACGAATATGTAACATTTTTTATTTCCTCTTTCAGGCTTTCATTCTGATTTTTAACCTGAGCGATTTCGGATAAAATATTTTGGTTTTTTTCTTCCAGATTTTTACGATTAATCTCAAACTCCCCGACTTCATTGCCAAGCCTCTCAATATCTTTGCGGAGATGGTTCAGATCGTTTTCCATTTTGTCTATAGCGCGCTGGTGTTCAAATTTACGGGCCTTTTGATCCGAAATTTCCTGTATTTTTTGTGAGCGCTGGAATTTAATTTCTTCCACAGCCGCATCGAGTTTCTTTAGTTTTGATGTATGCTCAATATTTGTGTCATTAAGGCTCTTTAACAAAAAATCGGTTTTTTCTATCTGCTTAATATAATCATCATAATAATGCAGCGCAATGAGAACGTCGAGCTGCTCAATTTTGTGTTGATGATTTTTGTAAATTTCGGCCCTTTTGGCCTGACGTTTTAGGCCGGCCATCTGCCGCTTTACTTCGGCAATTATATCTGCAACACGTAAAAGATTCTGGTTGGTGCTCTGTATTTTTCGAAGCGCTTCATTTTTTTGGTTTTTATAACGGGTGATTCCTGCCGCCTCTTCAATGAAAACCCTTCTTTCTTCCGGCCCTGCTTCAGTGATTGCTCCTATATTCCCCTGTTGAATTACGGCGTACGATTTTGCTCCCATGCCGCTTCCCAGAAATATATTATGTATGTCCTTGAGGCGGCAGGG
>JAUWQO010000124.1 GCA_030610995.1 Desulfobacterales bacterium | reverse complement strand
TTGAGTACTAATTTACAAACCTAAGTTGAGCGATTTTTTGCGAAGAAATGTGCCGAGTCCTTGATGCGCAAGAGATTGGTGCAGATCGAGTAAAAAATCGCTCAATTTAGGTTATAATCTTTATGGAGAATACCGCCAATGAAAAGCTTTATTGTTTTTTTCATAGTCTTATTTTCTACAGTAGTGCAGGCTGAAACCATGTATATCTCTGATACTATTAAAATAACTTTCAGAACGGGGCCTGGAATTGGTCACAAAATAGTGGCAATGATCAAATCAGGCGAAAAAGTTGAGGCGCTTAAACCAGAGGAGCCAGTAGAGGAATGGTCTTTTGTTCGACTCACAGACGGAAAGGAGGGATGGGTTCTCAGCCGTTTCCTCAAATCTAAAGAACCGGATAGGCTGGTACTTGACAGATTGAAAAAAAAACATAACGTGCTTAAGAAGCAAGCTGTCTCTACGATTGAAGAAAACAAGGTCTATAAGAAAGAAAATAAGAAACTGAACTCAGAACTTAAAACAAACAAAGAAATATCAAGGGAAATTAAATCATCTTATGAAGCCTTGAAAAAAGAGTCAGCCGAATTTCTTGAACTAAAGTCCAATTATGAAAAGACTTCATCAAATCTTATCGAACAGACAAAAAAAGCTGAAAAATTGGAAGAAGAATTAACAAGCCTGTTGTTACATCAGAATATCAAGTGGTTTTTAAGCGGCGCCGGAGTACTCCTTTTGGGTTTCGTGATAGGATTTAGCACCAAACGTCAGCGCAGGCGATCCTCTTTACTGTAATCTGAATTAAAAAAACAACTATTCCAATCCCGCTACAAAATGTTTCAATGCTTTGTAGCCGTTCACGGCTTGAAACTTGAAATTGGAAAGTAGAAATTGGGAAAAACAGTACAAAAGCATGAAGGCCAAATTTCCAATTGCTATTTTCTATTTTCAATGTTCCGTGAACGCTTACAATGCTTTTCTTGCCAATTAGAGACCCTTGAAAATACAATATTAATTTCAAGAAAATATTACATAAAGAACCCGGAAAAATAAAATGGAATTTGAAACTGATTTCTTGATTATAGGAAGCGGTGTAGCTGGGCTGACGTTCGCCCTTAAAGTAGCAAAATTCGGCAATGTTGCACTTGTAACTAAAAAAGGAATCATGGACAGCAATACAGCTCAGGCACAGGGCGGAATTGCTTCTGTTTTTGATAAAGTCGATTCATTTGATCTCCATATCCGTGACACTCTTGCATCAGGAGACGGTCTCTGCGACGAGGAAGTTGTTGAGATGGTAGTAAAAAACGGACCTGATAGAATTCTGGAATTGATCGATTTCGGTGTAAATTTCAACTTAAAGGAAAATAGTTCAAAAAAGAAATCTTTCGACTTTGATCTTGGACGCGAAGGGGGTCACTCAAAAAAACGTATCGTGCATGCTCAGGATATGACGGGACTGGAAATAGAAACCGTGCTGGTACGGCACGTCAAAAAGCATAAACGCATTACACTGTTTGAGAACCATATCGCAATTGACCTTATCACCTGTTCAACTCTTTTAAAAAGCGGCCTGGTAACAACCAACCACGAGGAATCCTGCTGCGGAGCATATATTCTTGAAAGAGATACAAAACAAGTCAAAACCTTTCGCTCTAAAATAACTCTGCTTGCCACAGGTGGCGCCGGCAAGGTGTATATTTACACAAGCAACCCCGACATTGCGACCGGAGATGGAATTGCAATGGGATACAGAGCAGGCGCTACATTAGCCAACCTTGAGTTTGTCCAGTTTCATCCAACCTGCCTTTACCATCCTGAAGCTAAAAACTTTCTTATTTCAGAAGCTGTCAGGGGTGAAGGAGGAATTCTTATTGACTCTGCCGGAAATCCTTTCATGGAGAGATATGATCCCCAAAAAGATCTGGCCTGCCGTGATGTTGTTGCCAGAGCTATAGATGCGGAACTCAAAAAAAGCGGAGATGATTCGGTATTTCTCGATATATCTCATAAAGATCCCGGATTTGTTAAAAATCGTTTTCCTAATCTTTATGAAAAATGTCTAACTTTCGGTATCGACATGACAGCCGAACCTGTTCCTGTTGTTCCGGCAGCTCATTATATGTGCGGCGGCGTAAAAACAGATATCCACGGCAGAACAGATATCCTCGGGCTTTACGCCATTGGGGAAACAGCCTGTACAGGGCTTCACGGGGCTAATAGACTGGCAAGCAATTCTCTGATAGAAGCGCTGGTCTATGCCCATATGGCAGCAAAACATGCAGTAAAAAACCTCGAAACATTAGATTGCAAATCCACGCCCGATCTTCCCCAGTGGGACGAATCCGGCACAACCGACAGTGATGAAGTCATCATGGTTTCACATAACTGGGATGAAATAAGACGTTCTATGTGGAATTATGTAGGAATAGTTAGATCGAATAAACGTCTTGAAAGAGCAAAAAGAAGGATAGAGAACATTCAAAACGAAATTCATGAGTATTACTGGAATTTCAAAATTGCCGGAGATCTTATTGAACTCCGAAATATCGCTACAGTTGCTGAACTGATTATTAAATGCGCCATGCTCAGAAAGGAAAGCCGCGGACTTCACTACAATATAGAATATCCTTATCGAGATGACAAATTATGGAAAAAAGATACTATTATAAGAAAAACCTTTGAAGGATAAAGTTGTTCAATTCAGGTAATAATTTCCTTGCATGAAAATAGTTACTAAGATAATAATAACGGTTCACGGTTTTTTTAATCAGAAAACAACTTAGCCCCGCGTGAAATATAAACTTGAGTTCTCACGACCGAGTCTCTTGCTTTTATGTTTTGATCAACTGTAAACCGTGAACGGTTATTATGATAGCTTCTAAATCAGACAGCAGAGGACAGGGGGCAGAAAGTTCTATAGAGGAATAATACTAATGATACACAAAATTAAGCAGCTCATTTTATTGGCTATTTTGGTATCTGTTGGATATTTTTTGTTATCAAATCATATAATTTATTTTGGTAATGGGATTAAGTTATTAAAAAAATCAAGGCCTACTTCAGCTTATACCTTCGTCAGCATTGAAAATAAAAGAGTTGAGGATATTCTAAAAATTGAAGACTTGCGAAATGACGGGATAGGAGATCTTCTTGTTGAGATTGGGAAGCTGAATCACGAAGAAAAAGAACGGTTGGAATATATTATTACAAAATCTCCATGATCGGCTTAATACCCAAAGCCACTCTATAAAAGCTAACCGGGCTGGCTAACCCTGGCCTTTGCCCATAAGTGTTGAGATATATTTTTATCATTAATTAGTGGCTGGACGAAAACTCAAAACACCTGAAATTATAGTCAGTTGGATGCTGTTCTCAAATCGAGAATTTTTAGCAGTTAGCTTTTAGCAATTAGCCTTTAGCTTAAAAAATCAAACAGAAAACACATTCAGCTAAGAGCTGACAGCTAATGGCTAATAGCTTTTTCGCAAATTTTCACATCGGTAAATAAGCTGAAACTATTGCCAGCATTAAAAAAAATACTTTTCGGACAGGCACTAATTAACAATTAGTTATTAACAATTGATTATTGAGTATTTGTTTTATGTTTTTATATTTATGCCCAAAAAGCCAATAATAATACTTAATAATCAATTTATAACTGTTAATTGCTAATGGAGAGGTAACTTATGGGTAAAAAGCAGGGCTAACCTTTCATTATTTTATTGGTGGAGCTGAGGGGGCTCGAACCCCTGACCTCATGACTGCCAGTCATGCGCTCTCCCATCTGAGCTACAGCCCCATGCTATACAGGCAAAGCGCAATCAGTAACAAAAAGTATTTAAGGTGTCAATATCTATTTAAAAGGTGCTTTCAGTCTTGCTGAAGCGAGAGCTTTGAAAAACGCGCCCTTTCTGTCATTACCACGAAAGTGGGAATCCATAAGGACTTGAAAATACCTGTCTGCGTGCGGACACGCACAGGCAGGCTGGATTCCCGTTTGCACGAGAATGACCATTTAGAATATTTATGGCAAAATTCAAAGGTCTTGAAGCAGGGTTTAAAAGACTGGAGTAAAAATAGAGAATGGATCGCCAAAATTCTACTAAAGCATATGAAGGATATACCAGGCAGGAAAATACGGCCGATATGTTCAAGGAGTTTAATGCAACACAGCTTTATTGCCCTCGTTGCAAACAGGCGGTTCCTGTCCGGAAACGGCTTCTGCTTGTTTTGCCTGAAGGGGATAAGTATGTATATCTATGCGCATTTTGTTCAGAGACTGTTGGAACAAAGATGGATAGAAATAGAGCGCAAGACAGTATAATTGTTTAAAACATGATGGATTCGACTTTTTACGAATTTATCAATTTTGATAAAGGTGAATTATAATGCTTAGATTAATGCGGGACTATGCCAGTAGCTGGCTGATCAAGGTTATATTAGGAGCGATTGTTATTGTTTTTGTGTTTTGGGGTGTTGGAAGCTTTCGTTCTCAGAGGGGAGGCAGAGTTGCTATCGTTAACGGAGACTCTATCACCATGGAAGAATACAAAGAGGAGTACAACAACCTTATTGAGCAATTCCGTCAAAGATTCGGCAACAGATTAAATGATGAAATGATACAAATGCTTCAGGTAGAAAATCAGGCTTTAAACCGTCTTATAGATCAGAAACTTTTGCTTCAGGAAGCCGTAAAACTCAATTTTCGTGTTTCAGATGAGGAGCTTGCCGCAGCTATCAGAAAAATAAAAGCATTTCAAACATCCGGAGTATTTGACAAGCGCCTTTATAGAAGTATTTTAAATCGCCACGGCTTGGCCCCTGAGCAGTTTGAGGTTAACCAGAAGGGGTTTATGCTGATAGAAAAGTTGAGATCATTTTTACTTGGCAATCTCAAGGTCTCAGACGGGGAGGCCATGGAATGGTTCAAATGGATCAATGCATCGGTAAATATAGATTATATTCTGTTCGAGCCCGGCAGATATAAAGATATCGATCCTTCTGCTGAAGATATTAAGGCTTTTTTTGTTGATCATAAAGAGTCATATAAGACAGAACCGATGATAAAAGTTCGGTTTTTATGTTTTGCCCCGGATAATTACAGGCCAAAGGTCAATATTTCCGATAAGAATATCCAGGATTATTACGAAGCACATCAGGAAGAATTTAAAACAGATAAAACTGTTGAGGCTCGGCATATACTTATAAATGTCGACAAAGATGCCGGTCAGGAAGCTGTTGAAAAGGCAAAAAGTAAAGCCCTTGATATTTTGCAGATGGCCGGGGAGGATAAAGATTTTGCCGAGTTAGCCGGACAGTATTCCGAATGCCCCAGCAAAGACCAGGGTGGACACATTGGCGTATTTAGAAAGGAGGCGATGGTTAAACCATTTGCCGATAAAGCTTTTTCCATGAAAGCCGGAGAGATCAGCCCGCCGGTTCGCACAAGCTTTGGGTGGCATATTATAAAGGTTGAAAAAATCAATGAGGGATCGATTGTTTCCATTGATGAAGCAAAAAAAGGGATACGCAAAAAACTTATCGATGAAGAGGCAAAAACTCTTGCTTATGAAGAGGCGGAATCGGTTTTTGATACTATTTTTGAAGGAGATGATCTGATAAAGGCCTCCGATGAACGGAATCTCAAGTTGCAGACAACAGATTTTTTTACAATAAAAGGCCCGGATAAGGGCATAAAAAACCGCGAAAAGTTTGCATCCGCTGCTTTTAATCTTTCGGCCATGGAGATTAGCGATATACAGGACATTGGAGATGGATATTACATCCTTCAGGTAATTGAAAAAAATCCCGGGGAAATACCTGAATTAAAAGATGTGGAAAAAAAGGTCAGGGCAGCCTTGATAAAGGAAAAACAGGATAAAAAGGCGAGCACGGATGCAAATGAGTTTCTGTCCGGTTTAAAAAAAGGCAAATTGATGAGCGCGCAGTGTGTAAAATATGGTTTGCAATTAAGCAGCACCGGTTTTTTTAAGCGGAATGAGCCTGTTCCTGATATTGGATTGGAGAAAGGAATTATTGAAGCTGCTTTTAAACTTTCGAATAAGATAAAATTGCCGGAAAAGATAATCAAAGGGGAAAAAGGTTATTACGTAATCAGCTTCAAGGAGAGAAAAGAGGCCGCTTCAGAAGGGTTTGTCAAAGAAAAAGCAAATATAAAAGAAGGATTGCTGCGCCAAAAAAGAATCAAAATATTTGATGAATGGCTGACGCAAATAAGAAACAAAAGCAACATTTCCATTGAAAAGGACTTTTTGTAGCCGTTCACGGCTTGAAACTTGAAATTGGAAACTTGAAATTGGGGGAAAAAGCATGAAGGCCAAATTTCCAATTTCTATTTTCTAATTTCAGCGTTCTGTGAACGGTTACTTATTTAGCAATCATTGCTCTCATCATATCGCCGGAGTTTTCAGCATGATCTGCTATGGAGCCGATTATTTCAACCAGCCTGATTAGATGAAATACTGAAACCGGGTCTAAATTAACCTCAAAGATCCTTCGCTTGAGCCTGTGTTCCACCTTATCTGCTTCATGTTCCTTGTGGCGCAGGCTACGGATGATTTCCTTGACTAAATTCCGCTGGGTTTCATTAAAGGTTTCAAAGTATTTTTTTGCTTCTAATACCATCCTGCTCATTTCCTCGATGGGGTCAATATTTGAGTCAATCAGAAGCAAAAAATCCTTTGTAAGCTCTTCCGGAATTTTCGGTTCGGGTCTATAGGAAATCCAGTCAAGAGCATCTTCTAATGTATCAAGAACACCGTCCTGTTCTTTTAAATATCTGAATAACTGGAATTTGTCTATGGGCATCAAGGTTCCTTTTGGCAGGTGCCCGCGTATGCGTCGTTTGATCTCGTCAGCTTCTCTTTCCAGTGTAATAACTTCCTGTCTGAATTTTTCAAAGGCTACGCATTTCTTTGCGAAATGACACTCTATGGCCTGTTGAAAAGACCACGCACATTCTTTCACCTTTTCCGCATGTTCCAGGAGGCCGTTAAACGGTGATGTAATAAACAGCGATAATAAAGGGATGCGCATAATTGACTCCTTTTATAGAATTAATTGAAGTATTTTAAAAATTATCATGCTGGTTAAGGCGGAAATGGGTACGGTCAGAACCCAGTAAATCATAATTTTTATGATTATTCTGAAGTTGACCGCTTCTAACCCGCGTGCAAGCCCTACACCCAGCACGCCGCCAACTGCCGCATGTGTTGTGGAAACCGGCAGCCCCATTTTTGATGCGATAAGCACAGTTGTAGCAGCAGCAAAATCGACTGAAAAACCACGAGTATTTGTAAGGGTTGTGATTTTTTTGCCAACTGTCTCCATGACCCGGGCGCCGGCCATACTGATTCCAAAGGCAATTCCTATGCCTCCGAAAAGAAGTAGAAAAATAGGCACAGGCACCTCAGCGCCAACACTGCCTGTTTTAACCAGGAAATATATTACGGCGAGCGGACCAATTGCGTTAGCCACGTCATTTGAGCCTTGAGCCAGCGCAACATAGCAGGATGTTCCGATCTGGATGCGTTTGAAGATTGCTTCTGCTCCGGCTTTCCTGTCCCGGATAAAGCGGCTTAAAAGCCCCCCCCCCGCAAACCCGAAAATAATCGCTATAATAAGCGAAAGAAACAATGCAGTCAGATTTCCCATCGCGAGTGTTTTGCCCAGAGGTGTTTTAAATAGAAATGATAAAACAACGATAAAAACCGCGATGCCAATAAAAAAAGGTGATAATTTAAGAGACCATACAAATGGGTCCTTCTTGGAAAGTATTATTTTTATAATGAGTTTAAACATTACAAAGGCGATGATAAGACTGAAGACCGGAGATATGACCCAGCTCAATACAACAGCGGCGAGTTTACTCCATTTGATAACTGAGAATCCGCCTGCCATTATTCCAAAACCGATCATGGCGCCTACAATAGAATGAGTGGTAGATACAGGCAACGATTTCCAGGTGGCAAAGCTTACCCACAGCGCGGCAGCCAGCAGAGCGGAAAGAGCGCCGATAAGCGCTATGTGTGGATCTGCGAGAATTTCTGTCGAGACAATGCCTTTACGGATCGTGTTCGTAACATGTGATCCGATAAATACGGCGCCTACTACATTCAGTATCCCGGCAATAAAGACTGCCTGGCGGACTGTAATAGCCTTTGCTCCGACAGCAGAAGCCATGGAATTGGCGACATCATTTGCGCCAATATTCCAAGCCATATAAAAGCCTAAAATGTAACCGGTAATCAGGATATAATATTCTATTGACATTATTAATTAGTTACAGCAGAAAATCTTCAATAAGATGGTGGATATTTATTAGTAACCGTTCACGGAACGTTGAAATTGGAAATTGGAAATTCGAAACTTGGCCTTCATGCTTTTGTACTGTTGATGAACGCATTCAATTTTGGGCCGAGTTTTTCAACTATTGCCTTGTATTCTGTTGCCCTTGACTCAG
>JAUWQO010000154.1 GCA_030610995.1 Desulfobacterales bacterium | reverse complement strand
ATTGGAAAGAATATCGCAAGAGAAATCCTAAAAAAGCTGAAATAAATCGTATACTTCAGGCCATACGAAACAGACGTAGATATAGTAACCGAAAAAAGAATGCAAATACCGACATTCCATTGATTGCAAAGGTAGACGCGTCAATATCCAATAATTTCAAGGTGGTTGGGCAATTTTGGCTGGTACCGGTGATTGCAAAGGTAGACGCGTTAAAAGTTAATATCCTTGAGATTCCAAGCCCTTATCACTGATTGCAAAGAGGTGCTCGTTAGGTGCCTGCTCAAAAACATGCTAATCGAGTCATAACACTTAAAAAGGGAAGGAATCGATCATGATAAAGAAAAAAGTTCTCAATCCTGTCCGGGTCAGGCAGATCAATGGCGGTTTCAGCTTTATTCCTCACCGGTTTATTATTGATGGATTTTTGGCCTCCCTGGATCAAAAAGAACTCCTTTTGTACCTGTTTCTCATTTTGATCTCAGATCGTTTTGGCATATCTTTTTACAGCTATGATTCCATATGCTCTTTGCTTCAAATGAGAATCGACCAATATATCAAGGCAAGAGACAGCCTGATTGAAAAGGATCTGATTGCCTTTGACGGCACCCTTTTCCAGGTACTTTCTCTGCCGAAAAAACGACCGGACCGCCAGAAAAGCCAAGGTCCATCTCCTGTTGAAACACTTATCCAACAGACCGTTAAAGGGTTTTAAAGTGATCGATGATAAAACCATATCAACCATTGAAAGGATCGAAGAATGGCTCAAGGAGATAGAATCGATGGTAAAGGTCTTGGATCAGGCGATCGAGAATTACCTTCAATGGATGGCGGAAAACGGATATGCAAAAAGCACCCGGAAAGAATATGCACGGGCGTTGAGGGTGTTTAAGTTATTCATCGAAAAACGAAAATGCTTGTGGGATGAAATTTTTACTCAAGAAATGTTACGGCAATTTAAAAAGTCAGAAAGACCGCACCTAATACATGCCGTAACAGGGCTGTCACGGTATCTTTTTGAACAGGGTAAAATTGCCCGGCATTTGGGAATGAAATATCAATCTGTCAATTTACCGCAGATATATGAGGACTATCTTATCTATCATCAAAAAATCCATCAGTCTTCCGACCGAAAGCTAAAGCATATCAAACTTGTTCTTATTGCCTTTCATAAGTTTCTTGAAAAACGCCATATTAAGCTTCGCACCCTGACCATCGAAAAAATCGATGTGTTTCTGTCCGAGTATCTTGCGGATTATAAAGAGAACACTCGCCGGGTGTACCGGAGTCATCTTCGGGGTTTTTTGAGATATTTGTTTCATGAGCGAAAGCTGTTAGCAACCGACTTGGCCACGCTTATCGTCGGTGCGCCCCAGTTCTCCAAAGCCAAACCGCCTAATTTTTTGCGACCCTATGAGTTGGAAAGGCTGTTCACCGGCCTGAAACTCTCTTCGGCAGGCGATCTTAGAGCTTATGCCATGGTTTATCTGGCATACACCCTGGGACTGCGCCCCTGTGAGATCAGTTCAATTTGCCTGGATGATATCTTTTTTAAAGATGCTCAGCTTTGCATAAGAATCCGAAAAAATGACAAGCCCGTCAGACTCCCTGTTCCCGAAGAGACCATCAAAGCCATCGCTGCCTATCTTATCGGAGGCAGACCCAAAACCAAGCATCGGGAACTGTTTTTAACCCTTCATCCTCCCCATAGGAAATTGGGGCAAAACACGGTCACCCAACATATAAAAAAATGCATGCATGCCGTGGGTATGACATACAGTGCCTATAGCCTTCGACATACGTACGCTCAAAATCTTCTGGAAGCAGGGGTATCCATCTATGAAGTCAAAGAGATGATGGGCCATGACAGTATCGAGTCTACCCGAAAATATCTTCATGTTCACATAAAATTGATGCGAGAGGTCCTCTTTGATGAAACCCTTTGAAAGTTTTTTAGCGCAAAAGATTGAGGAATACGTGGCCTATCGACAATCACTGGGCTTTTCTTTGCATCCCATGACCTCGCATCTAAGAAGCTTTGACCGATATCTTGCAATGAGAAACACAGAACCGACAGTATTACAACCATCATTTTTTCTTGAACTCAGAGCAACGCTTAAACTTGAATCACGATCCATCAACCGCATACTTTCTACAACCCGAATGTTCTTCCAGTATCTGGTGCGACAAGGCTTTTATACCGCCAATCCTGTAAAGGATATTCCATTTTTGCCGGAAAATGAGATCATTCCTTTTATCTTCTCCGAAAAACAAGTCGAGCTTCTGCTGAAAGCCGTTTTAAACAGCATCCGAAAAAACCAAAGGTATTTTTTAAAGGATCTCTCAGGGCACATGGCGATTTTACTGTTGGCTCGTTGCGGCATGAGAATATCCGAGCCATTGAAAATGAAAGTCGATCAATATCGGCCAAAGGAAAAAACACTTTATATTGAAAAAACCAAGTTTAAAAAAGATCGTCTGATCCCGGTCCCCATGTCCGTAACAGTAGAGCTTGAAAACTATCTCTGTGCACGCAAAGTTCTTATCGGAGATCATCAAAATCCATTCCTTCTCGCCGGAGCCAAACAAAAGGGATTAAATGACAATAGGGTCCGTTGTATCTTTCGTCAGGCCCTCAAAGATATCAAAATCGATCAATCCAGACAGGTTATCGGTAACATTAACTTCAGTGCACCCACGGTTCACAGCCTTCGCCACACATTTGCGGTCAATACGTTAAAAAGGGTACAGGCACGGGGAAGATCCCCCCAGAATGCGCTGCCGGTCCTGGCCGCATATATGGGGCACAGTGAATATAAACATACGGTTAAATACCTGAAAATGATCGATGCAAAAAAGCGAAAACAGTTTTTGGATTTTTCTCTCGAACAAAAAGAAAAACGATGAATCTTAACACACTCATCCATCAATTCTTTGATCAGTACCTGCCCCGAATAAAGGGAAGCAGCCGGCAAACCATCAGGGCTTATCGGGACACCTATCGTCTGCTTCTCCCTTTTGCGGCAAAGTATCATGGGATTAAGATCAAATCGCTTAAGATCGGTCATCTCTCAAATGATATGATCCTGGACTTCCTCGATTACCTTGAAAAGAAACGTCTCAACAAGGCTGTCACCCGAAACCATCGTCTGGCAGGCATTAAATCAATGGCCAAAATGATCCGCTTTATGCACCCTGAAAGAAGCGCACTTGCCCAAAGAATCCTAAGCATACCCCAAAAGCGCTCCCAAAAACAGTTGATCGGCTTTCTGTATCCCGATGAAGTTCTTAATGTCTTTGAAGCCGTTGATCTTAAAACATACTATGGGTTCCGTGACTATACGATCCTGAACTTGCTCTATGACTCGGGCGCCAGGGCCAGTGAGATGGCGGGCCTTACCAATGACTTCTTTGACCCGGAAAATAACACACTGGCTATCCTGGGAAAGGGCAATCAGTACCGGCAAATCGAGCTTTTGCCAAAAACAGTTCAACTTGTAAAAGCTTATGTCAAAAAATATCGTAAAAAACCAAACCCGTTATATCAGCGATACCTGTTCGTCAATCAGCGGGGGACATCATTTACACGGCACGGCATCAATCGTATTTGTAAAAAATATCTTCGTTATGCGTTGAGTTCCAAACGTCTCAGGGATATCAACCCGGCTCACAGCTTCCGGCACTCCTGTGCTGTTCGTATGCTCCTGGCCGGTAAACCGCTCAGTGAAATCAAAAACCGCCTGGGCCATGAAAATATCCAATCCACGATGACGTATTTACACATGGAGCTAACACACAAGCGAGATGTGCAGAAAAAATTCATCGAATACAGTGCTAAAATTATAAAACAAGATCCAAAGATAGAAGACTTAATCGATTGGGAAAACAAGCAGAATACATTGGCTTGGCTTGACACGCTTTGAATTGGGATACAGCCAGGTTCAAGAACATCTAAAGGTCTATTTGGACAATTTTTATTATGTTGACAGTTTTATTACCAATTTGTAATATTTTTTATAACTTATTGGTTTTAATAACAATCCCTGTTTGGCAGGATCAAGTCAAACAATACCATTTTTTCAATGGGTTATGGCTACTCACAACATAAGGCAAGATATCTATAATTTCATATAAGCTTGATAGAACACGGTATTTCACTTAATTTTTCTTTCGTAAATTAAGCAGGTAGGTATTCTAATTGTCAAGCAAAGTCCGTCTTTTTACACAAAAGGGATGTAGTAACCACAACAAAAAAATTACCAATCAAGTTCTTTCGCACGTTCTATCAACTTATTTACTATTCTTTCTTTCCTTTGATATTCAATCTCTGATACTTTATTTTTGGCATGAAATTGAAAATGAATAACATTGTTTTTTTGTGTGGTATCTAAATTGATAGGCTGAGAGTTGGTCCCTTGATCATCAGGCTTTTTATTCATAATGTACCTAATAAATAATTTTATGAGTTAATAAAACCTGTAATATATTAATTATATACACTATATTATATATTATATGCAAGTTATTTAAAATCTATATAATAAAACTTAATTTAATTCAAGTGTTTTTATAAATTCAACTATCTTTAATTCATAATCTAAAAATGTATCTAATAATTTTACAACTGTTGGTTTAGACCTTGCAGGATCTATTGCCCTTTTTTTTCCATCAGTTTTTCTATCTCCACGTTGAAATAAATTCAAATATTGTTTAGGAGCTACACCACCGAAAGGCATAAAAATAACCTTATTATTTGAATCATCATTCTTAGGCTCAAAATCAATGGCATCGTTATGTAATTCTCGCGCTAAACTCTTTTCAAAGGGTTCAATATAGTAAACCTTTGTTATTCCAGCAGCGATAATATGACGTGCACAATTATGACAAGGAAATGTTGTGCAATAAAGAGTAGAATTTTTAAGTGTAGTACTACCTATACGGGCTGCTGTAATTATTGCATCCATCTCAGCGTGAACTGATCTAGAAAATTCCATAAGGCTTTTTAATCTTTCCTGATTAGATATTTGTTTTGCAATCTTATTAGCCTTTGTTGGGTTATCAAGATTTTTTAATAAGATATTTTTAATATCATTAAAAATATCTTTTTTATATTCTGAATTTTTACACATATTGCCATAAAGATTAAAGCACCGGCCATCATTACCCTTATCATCGGAAGTGTATTGACCGCCTTTATATTTTGGCACATCATTTGTACCTGTACTAATAAGTTCATTATCACTATTTACTATAGCGGCACCAACCTGTCTAGAAAGGCAAGATGATTTTAAAGCTGCAGATTGAGCACAATACATAGCGTATTCATCTATAGTTGGAGTAATATCGATATTACCAAGAATTAACTTAATATATCTTTTTATAGGTCGTTCAATAATATTAACATTTATATCTACATTACGTATAAAAAAATCAGCGTACTGCAAAGATTTAAGTAATTTTTGACCATAAAAAATATCCTCCTCCTTATCTCTTTCCATTAATAATGCTTCTTTACCAAAACTTATTTTTTTTGTCCGATTTAGTCGCTCTTTTCTAATTTGATCTGGACATAAAACACCAAACAAATAAAACATATTCCCATAAACAGCTTGTAGTAATCTATACTCATCTGGATGTTTTAAACTATCAATAATAGATACGAATCTACGTGATTCTGTTTTTATTTCAATTTCTGTTTCACCATCATCTCTATCTTGCCTATCTATTGCAATTTCTTTGATTATTAATTGCGCAAGTATATCGTTGCCAAATTGTTCACGTAGTTGATCTCCGGCAGATTGCAATATACTTATTCTATCAGCAGGATCAATTTTATTTAATGGTAAGTTTAAATCAATATCCTTTAAATATTCTGTTTTTTCAATTTCAGTCTTCACAAATGGGAGATACTTCTCAATAATACTACTTATTTTATAGTATTTTGTCTCATAGTTATATTTTGAAATAATATCTTCAGTAATTTTTCCTACGGTTGATATACCACTCCCTAAAGGCCCACAAAACGCAAAAACTAGTTCTTCAGTTTGTCGATCCTTGATTATTTCGATAATATTTTTATCTTTCTTTTTACTTTCTAATGAAGACAGTGCTTTTTTAGGCGTGGCTGAAGGCATGAATGTTTTCCATTTATAATCAATGATTATACATTAATTTAATCATGTCATTATTTCAGCTATTTGTCAAATATTTTTGGGGTATATTCTTAAATTGCCATCTTCTGGAAATTTGGTGCCGTTTACTAATTAGTGCCTGAACGAAAACCCTCCAATTTACACTTTTCCTGTCATTGCGAGGGAAGCATGACCGAAGCAATCTCTTGGAAATAAGGGGATTGCTTCGTCGTTCGTTCCTCACTCCTCGCAATGACGGCTCGCAACTAT
>JAUWQO010000097.1 GCA_030610995.1 Desulfobacterales bacterium | reverse complement strand
TTATAATTATAATCTGACTTATATTCTATCGTGCCAAACAGGTTAATAATTTCAACCTGTTTGCGCCTTTGGATGTACTCAATGAGCGCTTCAGTAACAACTGCTTTTTTGGTACGATGCAGACCAATTAAACGTGCTTCTTCGATTAACTGGATTGCTTCTCTGATTAACTTCCATTCACTTTCCGGAACAGTTTTATGTAGTCTGTTTAGTCATAGATACCCCCATTCTATCCGAAAATCCGTTCCATTCTCTTCCGGTAAATCTCAAGAAACCTGTCCTTCAAGCGCTCATTCAGGAAGCTTTCTTCTATCATGTTTTCAATAGCGGACTTGATATCATTCAAGCGATTCAGGGAGTTGGCGTATTGTTTATTGGTAAGTCCGAAATGCTCCGCCAGTTTTATGAAGTCTTTTCTTGAAAACCGGTTCTTTTTCCCCTGTAAACTGAGGCACATTTCCTCACGTTCTTCCGGCAGTACAAGCCTTGAGTTGACAAGGTCATATACCGGGGAGAGGTGATAGCCGATGTTCTCTTCTTTAATGAGGGAAAAATTCTTCAAATGCGCATCACCGTTACCCAATACATAATTCAGAAGCGCTCTTTCAAAAAGCTCAACCAGGTCGAGACCGGGAACGTTTGAGTATTTTCTGATGACATTCGCGATTTGCTCATATGATCCCTTATATTTGTCATTGGTTTGAAGAAGCTGCTGAAAATCCTCCTGTTGAAGTTTTGATCCGTCCTCCAACCGGTCAAATCGTTTCACGAGATAGGCAAGTCTGCCGTCTGAAAGCGGAATAAGACCATGGGATGGAACCGCAATGCCGTAGGATGATGCTATGCATATACAAAGATTCTCATTTTCGGGAAGCGACTCAAATCGCTCTGTCTGGGGTTTCAGGATGTAAGACCCTCCTGTTTCAACTACAGTTAGCTGATGACTTTTGCGTTCATGGATGAGGGAAAGTTTCGGCTGCACACCGGAAATAGACATCCTGCCGACCATCTTTTGAGCCTCACCGGCAATATCAGGGGTGCCGAAAGGCACTTTTGGGGGTCTTGCCGTTCCAAAGAGTTTTCGGGAGCATCGGGGATGATAGCCACCCTGTAGTTTCAAGTCAGCCTCGACAGTCTGGCAGGACAGACATTGATCGTTCATAAATTATTTTCCTCATCTACGGGAATTATCTTTACCGCCCCTATGCAGTCTCCGCAAGTGGCAAGAAGTATGTCAAAGACGTTTTCCGGGTCTATTTTCAGGGTGCGGCTTGTAATGTCCAGCAGCCAGCCTTCCGGGATAAGGCCGAGGAAAAAGGGGAAAAGAAACTCACTTTCATACGGCTTGTCTGTCAGAGGAAGGGTAAGGCTCACAGGTTGCACGTCCGGCAGAGACAGATAGTCTTCGTAGTAACTTAAGCGATACCCCCTATCGTTTTTTTCCAGCAGGGCAGCTTTTGTGTCCCACAGATAGACATCGGCGCTGTTTTTTCTATTTTCCATTCGTCGCGTTTAATTCAGCTTCCGGTAACCGGTCAACATGGCCGAGCGTTTTTCCAAACAATTGAAGCACCTGATTCACCTTGTCCATTCTCAGGGTTGATTTACCCTGTTCCAGCTCCCTGACGAACCTCAGCCCTACTCCGGCTTTGCGGGCCAGATCGGCCTGGGTCAATCGGTGGATCTTGCGCTGCTTTTTCACAAAATTACGCAATGTCATCGTCTGTACCATACCCGACAGGAACCATGCTTCCGTTATTGGTTGTTTATTATACCCTTTCGGGTGCTTTATTGAAAGTATGACGGGCTACTATACCCCTGTGGGTATATTTTCGATTCCTGAACGGAAGATTAATACCTATAGGGTATAATGTCAAGTGTAAAAGTCGTGGTGTGGCATGCATTCCCACGCTCTGCCTTGCTTTACGGCAAACCAAGCATGTCGCTTATTTCACAGACCTTGTTTTAACTTCAGCCTTATCCTCATAAAACTCAGAGGCGTAGTTGCTCTTGCCGGTGGATTTTCCGGTTAGTTTTATTCCTCTTGTTCTTGCACCGATGTCATTTGCCTTTGTCTTGACAAAATAGACTCCTCCCTGAGAGTGAAGGTCTATATCGCCCAGCGGTGATGTGCTTGCATATACAGTTATATTTTCCTCGCCGAATGGAGGGCTTATCTCAAGATCAAACCTGTCGTTTCCTGATGGAATTTCATAGATAGTCCCGCCCTGGAAATAGTTTTCATTTCTGTAAGGGTTTGGCAGGATCTGAACCATTTTTCCGGCGGCATCCATGTATATGACACGGGCATAAAAGGGTTTGTTCCCTTTTATGTAAATTCTCATTCTATCGCCACGCTCATATTCCTTTTTATCCGTCCAGAGCCGGACATGGAGCGGGGCAGATGGATCGTCGGCAACATCCTTTCTTTTAGAAACTTTATCCATTGCCTTTTTATCAGGTATTACCTCGACCTTAATTTTTACTCTGAAGCAATCCCCTGCGTTCACATCTTTGTACCAGCTCTTCTCGAGTTCCTTAATGACTTTTACTGTGGCATTGGCGTATGCAGATACCAGATCCTTCTCAAGCTCAAAGTCCTTAACATGAGTTTCGCTTGTCATGTAGGTCGATGCAAACTCTATTGCGTTTCTCTTTGCAGCTTCCAGCGCAGCCAGTTCAGTCCGTCTCCTTGACCTGTCTTCACCCATGCAGGCATAGCCTTCGGCCTCTGTAATGGTAGATTGAGAGGCATAGGCATACGAAGACGATATAATGAACAGAAACACCAGCGCGGCTATTCTTGCCACATTTATTCTTCCTGTTTTTGATTTAATGGCTAACATATAATGCGTTCTCCTTTTCAAGATTAGAGACCTTTGCAAAAAGCCAGCCCCGTCATTGCGAGCGAAGCGAAGCAATCTCAAAGCATGTTAATAATCCACAAGATTGCCACGTCGCTTTGCTCCTCGCAATGACCAGAATTGAACAGCAATAGGGGTTGTGCAAAGGTCTCGATTATTGAGTGAAGATGATTAAGTAAGTTAGGTTGGGTTTCATACCTCAACCCAACCTACGAATATCTGAATTTACTGGATTCCCGCTGAAGTTTATCCCGCACTTGATGCGGGGCCGGAATGACAAAAAGGGTAGCAATTTGACTTTTTACGAGATTGTCAAAATTAAAGTCCTTTTGTGCCTTTGTGCCTTTGTGGCTGAACTCTTACAAATTATTGGCTGCTCAGAGCCACTATTTTAACAGATTGATAATAATGCTTTAAAATATCCTGATAACCGAACCCTTTCCTGGCCATCATATTGGCGCCCCATTGACTCATGCCGACCCCATGACCGTAACCTTTGCCGGTAAAAAGAATGCCGTCATGATCGGGAACTATTTTTAGAAGTGTGCTTTTCAACCTGGTTGCTCCAACCTTTATTCTGAAATTATTGCTTTTTAGTTCGGTCGTCCCGTTCTTTGCAATAACCCTTACTCTTAGTAAACGTCTTGATCGAGACTCACCGGCGGCATTAAGTCCCCTGATCTGTCCAATATTCAGGCCGTACTTGTTCAAACGATTTTGCATATCATTATATGAAACAAAAAACTTCCATTCGCCATTTGGAATATTTGCGCTAAAACTGTCAGGAATCCCTTTAAGATACGGCAAATCCGCACTCCATACATTTTTTGAATCTTCGGTATGGCCTCCGCTGCTTGAATGAAAATAGGCGACAATAAGTCTTCCATCATAGGTGATTACCTGGCCGCGTGTCTCATCAACAGCCAGATTAGACTCCTTTTTTTCAGAGTCAAACCCTCCATATACCTGCGATGTCGTGGTTGATTCCACATCATAGGGTTTGTCGGCGCTTTTATCTTTAATATAAAGAGCATATGTCCTGGCAGCCACTGCCTGAGCTTTCAGGGCTTCCTCTGCCCAGGTAGGCGGCATTTCTTTTGGCACGACACCATAAAGATACTGTTCAACCGGAATATTATTAATAATAGACAGCGATTTTGAATCAGCTAATATAGTAAAATCGCCCCTGAATCTGCGATTATCAATCATGATAGTTTTGCCGTCAGTTTTGACTTTACACATATGGATATCGAGGTTTTGCCCGTTTGCTATAAGCTGCTCCCCCTGTTTTGTGAAGGTTACAGGCCCGGGGCCTTGATAAATCATTTTTTTTGAAAATGGATTGTATAATGAGATGTTTTGCTCTGAATAAATGGTGATTTTTTCAGCTCTGTTTTTAATCAAAACCCTTATAATTATATCCTCAATATCCTTCTTATACAAAGGAAGCGCTGTAATTTCTTCAGGTTTCCTGATTTGTGACATCTGAGACTTTGCGCTGTCAGCCCATACTTCCGCCGATTGCCTGCGCAGGCCGTAAGGATATTTTTCCAGGTACTTTTTAAAAAAGGCATAAGCGTTTTTAAATTTTCCTGTTTCATATAATACCATACCGCTGTTAAAAAGAGCATCAGAGGCCGTCCGGCTGGTCGGATAGGTTTTAATGATTTTGTCAAATTGTTCCAAAGCAGCGTCATGCTGATCAAGATAGAGGCTGTAAGTAGTTCCCATGAACAATAATGCCCGCGCTCTGTTGTCCTGTTTATCCGAGTAAACTGAAATCTCCTGATATATGCTTAACGCTTCAAGATACATTCCATTATTAAGCAGTCTGGCGGCTGTCTTAAAACCTCTAACATCATTATATGCGCCAATAGCCACTTTTTCCATGCAAAGAAAAAACAGGCAAAAGAGGCAAAGAAAAAAGCTTAAAGCTGGTTTTTTTAACATAATCATTTTTCCCACAGGTAATATTTTGATGCACCTGTAAAAAGTCCCTCTGGCCTGTCATTTCGAGTGAAACGAGAAATCTTTATTCTGCAACCTATTGAAAAGATAAGATTTCTGCCTGTGGTCGAAATGACACATTCGACGAATTTGACTTTTTACAGGCGATTGCGAATTTAGGAATTATAGTTCTTCGTGGATTAGTGTGAAAAATTTAATTTTAGCAAAATTTGTCATTTTTTAGCTACTATTAACATCCCCCTAACCCCCTTCAAAGGGGGAATATAAAGAAGTTTTCGGCATCCTTCATTTTGTAGTTTACACTTTTTGAGGTTGGTACTTTGATCACCTATTTTGAATATCGAACCGCAGAATTACGAAGGGGGGTACTTCGACATTCGATATTCTTTGTTCGATATTCTGCGGTTCAAAAAAAATTAAAAGTGTAAACTACTTTTAGCCAATTATGAAAGATGCCGAATCCTTCCGATTTACACCCCCCTCTTGATTGAGGGAATCCTTCCGTTAAATTCCCCCCTTGAGGGGGGCAAGGGGGGTGTAAAAATTGCGAATTTCACACAAATCCACGATGAGTCCTTGATAATATCTCATTTTTTATTAGCTTATCAGCTCGCCCGATAGGGCGCTATTTTGCTGAAATCTATTCTTTTGAATTCAGAAACAATTAGATAAGAGATAACCAATTGTATCATAATGGTAAATGGTTTAATGAAAATGTTGAAATAATAGAAAATTAAAAAAAGGGCCACATATAGGAATACAAGCTGTAAAAGGACCGGCGCAAGACGCTCTCGTGTTTCAGAAAACAAAAGAAAAAATATTCTTAAACCATAGCTTCTGTCACGTATGGATTTGAATGAGTTGCAAGGGCCTTTGATGATTGGTATCTTAAGAATCGCATTGCCGAACTTGGTAACAAATGACACGCTGGAAACATAACCAACCGCCCTTTTTAGGAGCGTTACTTCGTGGCGGGAATAGAACATGTATGTATAAAAAAAAGAAGCAAAAAATATTAGAAGATAATAAGAGGTTCCCGCAACTTCATTAATGAAATTATTATGAGCCATATTCAGAAACAGGTTGGCGTGAATCATTATTCCGCTGACATAGCCAAACAGCGGGACCAGTTTATTGTCGCCAAGGCCTGTTGCCGTTGCAGCAATAAATACAACTTTATCATTAAAAAAACGACCCGGCACGCGACCCGCCCAGACATCATAAAATGATATTTCTCTTATTTTGTATGCATTGTCGATATTTACAAATGCTCTGCAATATTTATCAACAGGGATTGCTGTGTTGCCGGTTATTACCCTGTTGTTTTTAATCCTGATTTTAGATCGCGGGATATTATTTATGCTTCTAAACACCTCGAGTGATATTGTCGGATAGAACCTGTCCTGCACCTTGAAAAGGATCGGCATCTTCCTTAATATTCCATCATTATCCGGATATGCATTTGCGAGGCCCATGCCTTTCAGGGAAGAAAGCATAAAGGGAGCCATTGACTCAAAACCGTTTTCGCTTACAAATTTCATGTCCTGTTTGCCGGAGATATTGTCGGCAAGCGGTTTGAACATCTGCTTTGATTGATCATAAGAAGACCCGAAAACAACCGAAAAGACCGGCCCTTTTTTCATAATCTCAGAAAACCGCCTGTCCACATCCGGATCATCGTGTGGATCCCCAAAAAGGATATCATAAGCCACCGCGGTGGGTTTGCCTTTAAGTATATTTGCAAGCAGGTCTATGTGATATCTTCGATACTTGGAAGGATTATAAGCGCCAAGCCTGTTTAAGGTTCTGTCGTCGATCCCGACAATAACGACATTGCTCTGAATGGGCTTTTTATCCTCGTTGAGACGTTCACTGATTAATAAAAATTGAGAATAAAGGGTGTTGTCTATCTGAGTAAGTATATTGGAAACAATTCCTTTAAACAGGATGGAAATAAAGAGGAGGGAAAATCCCACAACAGTAATGGAGAAAATAATGATATGTTTTTTGTATGTTGAATGGCGAGATTTCACTGTTTGGCAACCATATACGGGATTAGAGGATTAAGGATTAAGGGGTAAGGATTAGAGGATTATATGATATATTTAAAATCCTTTGCAAACAACAAAAAATATCGTATTTCTTCCAACAAACCAAGCGCATTATACAAAAACTGGATGTATTGTTCTATTGTAGAATTTTTCGATTGGCATCTAATCCTTACCCCTTAATCCTCTAATCCTCTAATCCTCTAATCTTCTAATCTTCTAATCTTCTAATCCTTACCCCTTAATCCTCTAATCCTGATCATTGTCACGAGCTATATTCCACCTTACCCATTGATCTTCCATAATGCTGTTAATATTGAA
Organism: Desulfobacterales bacterium; assembly: GCA_030610995.1. Lineage (GTDB taxonomy): Bacteria > Desulfobacterota > Desulfobacteria > Desulfobacterales > ETH-SRB1 > Desulfaltia. The sequence goes on along the minus strand of JAUWQO010000097.1, from coordinate 3,341 downwards.
ATCCTTTTTTTCATATTTTCCCTTTGAGTCGATTGTAATCTGCTGAAAGGCTTTTACAATTTCTACCCACTTTTCCATGGACACCGGATGCGGCCCGGCTATTGGCTTAGGTTTTAATATGGAAGCATCCGGCTTAGGTTTTGGCTTGTCAAACAAAGCGCTCCAGGTTGCCACAACCCCTTTATGAACACTGATTCGCGTCTGTTCATCATCTGTATCAACTCTGAACTTTGTTCCGCGTATAGCGCAAACCGCTTTATTGGTTCTGACCTTAAAGCTGTCTGATTTTGCAAGGATCTTGCGGGCATTCAACCATATTTTACCTGTAGAAAGAAACAAGGAAACCTCTTTAGCGGTTTTGTTTATCATACATTTTTCAAACTGCTGAAAAGTGTTTTCATCCATTCTAACTATAGTGCCGTCTTCAAGGGTAATTTCACAGCGTGATTCCGCCTCTGTCCTGATTTGATCTCCCTGATAAATTTTCATGTCAAAATCCGCATTAACCCAGGCGGTTTTGTCATGAGAAACAAATACATCTCCCATCATAAATGTTACAGCGCCGGCTACTTGCCTGTCGGCATCAGCAAATGATGAAAAGGGAGCGAGACACAAACATATAAGCAGACTTATTTTAGATAGTTTTTTCATTTTAAATAACAACCTTTTGTTTGCTATGAGTTGATTTTATGTAACATTTTATTTTCACCACGGAGCACACAGAGATCACAGAGAAAACGCTTTTTTTATAAAAAATCTCAGTATGCTCTGTGAGCTCTGTGGTAATTTTTTTTATAGTTCCCTGTTGTTGCTTATGATGGTTAACCTTGTAACTCTATTTTGAAGTCATAGTAAACGATCCATCCCAATCTTCTGGAGGGGGATTGATTTTATATTCATCACACCTGAGAAGCATGACCTTGCTTGGGCTGTCGTCAGATGTTAACTCCAATACTGCGTTAAAAAAACTCCCGGCTTTTTCCCAATCCTGATTTCTGTATGCATAAAGGCCATTGGAGTAATTATCTATTGTCTTATTCATGCGTTCATCAATATCTTCCGGATAACCTAAAAGCTGATAAACCGTTACCGGCTCTTTTTTTCCAACAACATTGATTGAATCAATTTCCCTTGCCATTATTTTATTGCCGGCTTTTCTGAAAGTCGTTTCGCTAATCAGCGTGTAAATTCCGTATATTTTGTTAACCCCTTCCAGCCTTGCCGCAATATTAACCGTATCTCCCATCATTGTATAGTCCATGCGTGTTTTTGATCCCATGTTGCCCACAACAGCCGTGCCCGTGCAAAGACCGATCCGCATATAAAGTTCCGGTTTGCCTGATATTTTCCAGTCGGCTCTTAGTTCAGACAGCCTTTTTTGCATGTCAATGCAAGCCATGCATGCTATTTCTTCCTGATTTTCAAGTTCGTTAGGGGCTCCAAAAAATGCGATTATAGCATCACCTTCGAACTTATCCACCGTTCCTTCATATTTAAGGATTATGCTTGTCATTTCTGTAAGGAATTCATTTAAAAGCTCAACCAGCTCCTCTGGAGCCAGCCCTTCGGAAATACTTGTAAAACCCTGGATATCTGAAAAAAACGCTGTAATTACACGTTCTTCACCACCCAACACAAGCTTTTCAGGAGACTCGATAAGCTGTTTGACAACCGTGGGAGCAAGATAAGTAGAAAAAGCATTTTTGATAAATCTTTTTTGCCTTGACTCTGTAAAATATTTGTATGCGGTTATACTGATATATATTAAAATTATTACAGTCAGAGGATAAACAAGGTTGAGAATTAAGCCCTTTTGAGAAAATAGATACTGACACAGAAATATATGGCCGATAAACAATGAGAAACCGGCTGCAGCGCCTGATATGCCGCCTGCTTTAGGGAGCACAAGCCCGAGAATGAGGCCGGCAACGATTATTGCCATGATGTCAAAAATAGCGGCCCAGGCCGGCTGATACATAAAATCCTTTGAAAGGATGCTGCCTACGACATTTGCATGGATTTCAACACCTGGAAAAACAGTTCCAAATGGAGTGACCCTTAAATCATATATTCCGACAGCCGTGGCGCCCACTATAACAATTTTGTCTTTCACAACAGTATCGGCTATATTGCCATTTAGTATGTCTGTAACCGGTATATGAGGAAAGGTTTTTCCAACTCCTCTGTAATTTATCAAAATTCGTCCCAGCTCATCTGTCGGCACCGCTAATTTCCCGATTTGCAGTCTTTCCACGCCATATTCACCAATATTCATTGAAATCGGGCTTTCTAAATAAGCGCTGACAGTAATCAGCGATAAAGGAGCGTACAATGTTTCCATGCATTTGAAGACACCGGGCATCCATCGCACAACCCCGTCTTTGTCCGGCAACATATTGAAGAATCCACAATAATCGGTTGCAGTTGAAATAATTTCTATATTAGATTGAGGTGTTATGGCTTCAATAAGCGCTATATTCTGAGCAGCTCCGGAAGCATAACGTATAAATTTATACTTGGACCCTGAAATGTTATCCTGGTGAATGCTGATTTCGTTTTCGCTGATATGCCCTGATTCAGTGGGATCCATGTGGAAAAAATATCCCAGCACTATCTTAGCTGTGGAATTTCTTATAGCATCGGCAAGAAGTTGATCATTGTTTGCATGCTTTTTTAGATTTTTCAGGTAGTTGTCAATTTCCTTTTTTCGAATATCGTAATTGTGAATTGTGCGTTGTATCTCATTTATGGTATTTACAATTTTTTTGTCATCAGGCTCAAGAAATCCAATATCAAATGCTATTACCCTGGCGCCGGCTTTTGACAGTTTTGTAATAAGATTTGCGATTTTTGACCTTGGCCATACCCACTTTCCCTCTTTACTAATGCTTTTTTCATCAATGACTGCCAGAACCACATCAGGGCCGGGGAGAATTTGTCCTCTGGCTTCAAATCTTAAATCAATGGTTTTTAATTCCATCAGATCAAGGAAAGATATCCCTTGCAAATAGGCAAGGGTTCCGACAAATATGGTAAATATAGAGATGAGAAGAGGATGGAGTAAAGCGGTTTTTTTCATAAAGGTCTCCGTATGAGATGTCAGGCAAATGCTACATGTTCAATTTTGTTGACCTATTTGATTTTTATATTGTAAGATTTATAATAAGTCAACAGTAGCCGTTCACGGCTTGAAACTTGAAATTGGAAAGTAGAAATTTGGGAGAGATGACCCAGGCTTCGCCTTTGGCTACGCCGGGCAAGGTCTATGCACAACTGTAACCCGTGAACTGGCTTGCCGGGCGTAGCCAAAGGCGAATCCTGGCTTGCCGGGCGTAGCCAAA
>JAUWQO010000142.1 GCA_030610995.1 Desulfobacterales bacterium | reverse complement strand
AAGAATACACCACACCCAGAGGAATTAAAAGAACTAAATGGAATAAGAAGAAGTAAAAGGAACTTTAAAGGCTAAAACCCACAACATAATCAGACTCACAACATAACGTCCCTATCCCTATAGGAGCGGTTTCAAGTTCTCATGCTTTTGAAAACATCGACGATAGACCGCTCCAGATAGCATCGGTCCCCTGTTGTACAAATTCAATAGTGTTCTCAGGCAAAACCCCGCGGTCAAAGCCGGATTGTAAAAAATATGCCATCTTTTCCAAGGGGCTATCCCGATATCCGAATTGCATCAGGCCTGCGCCGTACGCAAGCAAAAAATCATCTACCCCCAGTCTTTCCCACTGAATAACATGAACCAATTCGTGAAAATGGAGGCTTTCTGTTTGGTGAAGATGACTGACAAAAAATGTGTCCTTATAGGTAACGCCTGCCATCTGCATGTTTTCCATTTGTGTAAATTCAGGTAGCCCCATGCGGCTAAGGGGAGGGAAAGGCACTTTCCCGGTGACGACCACTACTTGTGCTCTACTGAGCAGATCACGCGGGAAAACCTTACTAAGCTGAGCAAAAGTGAGAGTGTTCACGGAAACAGCATTGGGCCTGTTCTCCTCTAATGTCGTGTCGATCCATTCCCGAACGACAGGAAGGGCAGACTGAAATTTACGTATGAGGTCAAGTGGATTCATATTCTTATGCTCCTAACGCTGAGTTGAACGCCGTGTTAGATTTTAAAGTTCACCTCTGTACTCAATATTAGTTTCATCTATTCCGATATCTTTACGTACTTCGTTTAAGAAATTGAGGCTTAACTCCCTAACTTTATTCCATTGATATTTAGCACTGCCATTCATTATCATGAGCAAATAGTCTATTAGCGAATCTTGTGCATCCATTACGCTCTGTGGAGCAAGCATCCCCAAATAAGCATAAAGTCGTATGCGCTCATTAGTGAAACGATCTTTTATTTTTCCAGCTTCCTCAGGGTCACCTCTTCCCTCACTAAATCTCTCAAGATCCGTTAGTATAGCCGCGATAATATCAGTTCCCATACGATAAGTTGTCAGTTTATCGTGATGAGCTTTTAAATGCTTCTCGTTGAATATATCTATTTCACTCTGCAACTGCCTCATGCGTTGTTCATTTTCCGCCTGTAGATTAGCGCGTAGATTTTCAAGTTCTTCAGCATGTCGACTACGGTCCTTTTCCATTAAGCGGTTTGCCCATACGCGGCCAAGCCAATTTGCTAAACCAGCTATAATTCCACCTGATGCTCCGACACTTAATATAATAGTTGCTGCTATTTTTAAAGCTTCCAACTTTTTTACCCCTTTGTGTATTATTCATCGGAAATCTAACCGATGCATGAAAAGCAGAAGCGCACCATTTACTCATACCTGCCTTGGTCACCAGGTCGCTGTAAAATTTTAAGTCCACCCGCTTTCTCTCGATTTTATTTCCTCGCTCCCCATAACCGTAGCAAAGGTCGTGTGGCAAACAGCATCTGTAAGTGATTTCCTCCCAATTACAGTTAGTGAATAAACCCATTACTTTATCGGGCAAGCCTGAACATCCATCGAACTTCCAATTATTATAGCTTTCTGGATCGGATTTAATTCGTTCAACCAGATAATCCAGGCCGAAATATCGGCACAATTCTAATGCCCCTTTTGCGGTTATAATATCGCCGATTTTAGGTAGCTTCATTCTTTCTCCCGATTTTTCAATAGCTCTTTAACATATCCATAACCATCACTAAGTGTGCTTTGGCAGCTAACTGAAATTTATACCAGTGGGTGTTTTCAAAGTTTGCAGATGCTTCGAGATATTCTCCTTTTCGGTCTTTAACGGCATCATCAACCCATTCATTTTTTTTGTAGCCGAGGTCGGGTTTGTTCACATATTCTTTAACCTTACTGATTCTGTCATCGTAATCTTCAGAGTTGATTATTTTTCTGAAGTCTTTTTCTACATGCATCCAGTAAACATCGCCTTTTCGTGCAGTTCTTAGTTCCTGAAAAATGCGCTTGCAAGCCTGAATCGCTATTTTCTGATTGTTTCTCTTACGATATGGCTTGTCAAAGCGGTAGTCATTCCAGGTCGTAGATATTTCATCCGGCAAATGACTAACATCAGCGTGACCGATATTCGGCGCTAAAGCCCGAAATGGATTACGCCAGTGAAAAACAGAGTTCCAATCCTCCTCATACCCTGAAAAATTTTGATGAGACCATGTATCAGCAAATGTGTGGAGGGCAATTCCAATTCTATAAAGATCTCCGCCTGCAAGCGCTGTTTTCAGAAGTTTTCGGTCGTTTTGGGAGTCAGGGGTCGTGCTGTACTTGTTATACCCGCCATTAATTAGCTGATTATTGTCGCCAGGCAAGAAATGAAATGGAACATAAACAAATTTTTGAATTTCATACACAAGAGATTTCACTGACATGGACTGCGTCATAATGGGCCGGAAGAATCCGCCATTATTTTTTATACCGAATGGAAATTGTGGCAGGCCGTCTTTCCTGGGATATTGGTGTTCGTTGTTATCATCTACGTATTGAGAGGCATAGGCAATGATATATGAATCATCGTTGCTGAAACCCGCCTTATTAGCCAATGCATAAGTTACATAATAATGAAAATCCTTTTCCATAATTACCTCCTGCTGAAATTTTTCTTTTATCGCCTGTTTAACTTACCAGAATACCGACTGCCTTCACTCTCAAAATGCCCCCGCGTCCGCAAGGGTCATTTTGTATGTGTGCAAGGCATTGTTGGGGCTTCTATGGTTCCTGAAGCATTCCGATTTCTTTCAGAATGAGTTCGCAGGTCTGGAGACCCGCGAAGGTTGAAGGTTTCCCGAACTTCTGCTCGGCCAAGGACAGCAACTGAATCAAATCTGCGGAATCGGTCTCGTCGAGATAAGCTTGCCGAAGTAGGGCCTTTGATTTCGTCTCAGGAATGAGCAGACCAACCCATGGTCGCGCTGAGAAGCGACAAAAGATGGCTAAGGGATCGCTCCAGCCGTGGAACTCCGCATATGGCCCCAGCTTGCCATGTCCACTGCCGCCCAGGAAAACGCCAAAGATCAAAGGCGCGAGGGACGGGTCTGAATGTGAGCGCAGTGTAGCCATTGTTCGCCGTAGCAGCTCAACAATGTCCTCGGCTTCGGGAAGCTCAGGAACAATGTAGTCGTGTTCGACTCGATTGCGCTTCTCCACAGCGCGTTCGAGAACACGTGAGGTCAACTCGTCGATTATGCCTCGGCTCATCAAGAATCGAGCCTGCTGTTTTGCTGTCTTTGGCGGATTCTTGCAGTACTTGGCCAAATCACGGTCGATATACCAGTCGACCAAACAGGCGAGAGCCCTTCGCGAATTCATCACTGCGTTTGTGCACAGTTTCTTCAGTTCTGCTCCATCCGAAGTCTGGGCTGCTGTCGTGACTTCGTAGATGGCCCACGTCAAAGGCTCGTCCGGACCGTTACCTGGCGGAGGCAGGATGGCACCCTGGCCCGACCGACCGGTGACAGTGTGGAGTCCGTCAATCAGGTCTGCAGCTGTGACCGCCTCAATATGACAGTCGGATTGGATTCGTTTAAAGGTCATTGTCTTTCAGTCATCTCCCAACGTTGCAAATAACCGGTGCAAATGGAGCGCAGCGAAATTTGCATCCGAGTTAATTTGCTTTGTTATGCCCTTCCACAACCTATTGTAAGGTGAGTGGCTTCAACCCATGAATCTGGAGGGATAGGTTCTTGTTTACAGTATGAATTTAGCTTTTCAATTAGTGTTTTTGAATTGCCTGTGGCTAAGCATGCGATATTAGAAATTTCATCTGACATTGGCAGATTACTGAATACCCAATCAATGCAATACCCACAATGCCCAGAGTCATTTTTAACTTTTACAATCTCGACTCCTTCAGGCAGACCTATCTCCACCAAATTATTATCAAGTATTAATACTGCTCCACTTTGAGTGTTGGATAACTTATGAGCCTTCGTCAAAGATGTGCCCATAACCGAAATTATTGTCATTAGTCCCCTGCCTAGACGCACTGTCCCATTGTCAGTATCATGAACAGCTTTTGGATAAAGTTTTTTTATGTCAGACATATTACCAGTAGAAATTGCAGATTTGGTCGCATACCCCTTAATAATCATGTGCCGCATTATTGCTACAGAAATTGATATAACCCTTGTCAAGTCTTGCTCAGGAAAATCAGAGCAGATCAGAAAACCATCACCAAATTGGTGAACCAAAAGTCTATCTGAATCATTAATTTTAGGATCGCCTGGAAAACACAATGTGCCAATTTTTAAAATCGACTCCATAAGTTCCGCTAAAGCTCGTATCGCAAATGTCTTCCGATCTTCACTATACTCATAGTTCTTCGAAAAACCTTCAATATCTATGTTGATTGCCCACCCATTGCTCATGTTAATGTTTTACCTATTGATGATTTTGGTTTGAGGCATAATGTATCAAGGTCACTTGCGCCGCCACCAAACCTTGCCGCGTCAGCACCGCGGACGTTCTCGGCGTCAAGTGAACCGCTTGGTTGGGCAATTTTATTCAATTATTATTTCTAAACTCTCACCCTCTAAGTCTGGGAATTTTTTTATTGATTTTTCAATAATATCTGTATCGAGCAAGTCGTTTTTTAAGATTTCCTTGGCTAACGTTCTAAGTTTTTTGCGGGATTTTAATCTTCGCGCACCGTTACATTTGCCAGGTATACACGTGTCATGGTCGACGGCTGAAATAGTAGCTGAATCATCAAGTGAGATTCGATTTGTAAGCACAATGTCGTAAATGCCACCGATTTTTTTTGAAAGGCAATCATCGCCATTTTTAGCAAAATATGCTTCTGGATTTACTGCACGCCAAATATCGCCTTTGAAACTATAAATAGGTATTTTGGCATCATATTGTACAAAAAAATGTCTGTGTCTCTCAGGTCTGCCTCCTCTTCTGAAAGCAATAAATTGTTTGCCTTCCAACACTGTCAATGGGAAGCGAATTAGAAAAGGGCCATAGTGATTGCCATTGTAAAAATAATTTAAACCACACCACACACCTGGGACGTCACAAATGCCGTGTTCAGGCAGATCAATTGCCCAGCTACTTCGTAAAGAAAGGCTATTTCTCTTAATGATTTTTTTTAATTCTTCAAAGTGACATGCATGATATAAATATTCCCCGTCAAGTTTCCTTGATAATTGTTTTGTCCAAGTGAAATAGCCTCGAAAATCACCGGGATCGAATGGTCTTTTGTAGTCTGGCAATGTCATTTATGTTTATGCCCAACGGGCTGCTCACAGGCCGCGAGGTACGAGCGGTCCTTGTGAAGCAGCGAGGTTAGATTTACATTCGTTTTTAACTCAAAAAGAGAAAGCCCAAAGTGCCAAAGCTATAATATTGGCGATCAAAGGAGAAAGAAAATCTATATCTTCAAATCTTGACAATAATCGAACCTGCCAAGGCACATCAATCTTTAATTCGTAACCACCTGCGCCAGATGAATATTCGTCATGGATGTGACTTTTCCATGTGAATGGGAAATATCGGTGAATATCACGCTTACCTTTAGCTACGAAATCATCTAAGTCTTTAGGAACCGCACTTGGATCAGCAAGCTTACCCATTAAGAGTCTTTTACGCGCTCTCATTGGGCTGGGATTAATCAACATTCCATAATAAACAAACCTTAAAGTAGAAAACACAGATGCTATTACTAAACCTATTGCAAGCAAGTCAGGCCTTTCAATTAGGAATGGTATCCCAAGGGGTTGAACCTTTGCAGGAACATCGAGCTTAACACCTGCAATGGAATAAGTAATAAGAATTAGCGCTACAGAAAAACAAAAGCGTCTTATTTTCAATAAATCGGCAGTTTGATCTTGAGGAGCCAATATTAATTAGCCTCCTTACGCATTTAGAAATAATTTATATTATCGAAATCTAACGTATAGAGTTTTATCCATTGTCCCGCAGTATAAGAATCCTGGAAAGTCCAGTTTGGTGGAAACAGCTTGAAAAGCTTTGACGACACGTTTAATCAGCGGGATGATGGATAAAACTTTGTTGGACTGTGCCGCTCCAATTAGTGGCTAATTACCTACCATTATCTATGGGGATTGTAAAGTTGTGATTCTACGTCAGAATATGTAAATTTTCTAAGTTTATAACTCTTATCGATCTAAAATTTAGCTCATTTAATCCACTTATGACGCCATAGGACCGTCCCTCTACCTCCTCAAACCACCATATGTTGCGGCTCTTTTGCCTTGACACATAACTTCATTTTTTCCTATAATTGCCAATCCAAAAAGCAACTTCTTATCAGCGACCTCATCTCGGCATTTTCAAAAGGATTAATCGTAAACCAAAGGTGCATTTATGGGACGCTCCTTCATATGTTTGTTAATTACTTTGCAATAAATTTATTTTTCTTTGGACGATTTCGTGACGCTCCTATCTTCACAACAAGTTGTATTCAATATATCAATATATGAAGGAGCCTACATTGTTCCTTATGAGGGGCATCCCGACTTTCCGTCCAAGCTCTATCCGCTAAAGAGGCTGTATGAATCGCTTAATAAACTTCCGGCAAAAGACGTGATCGTCATGCTTGATAGTTGTTTTTCAGGTGCAAAAGGCAGAAGTATTACGCGTGAGGGAGCAAGACCGATTGCTATATCCATCGAGAATCCAGTGCTGTTGGCCAGGACCAGGTAAAATACTTTTACCTTTTATGCCCCCCCCACTAATCCCATTGTGTTACACCTAAGTTGAGCGATTTTTTACTCGATCTGCACCGATCTCTTGCGCATTCCCGCCTGGGCGGGACGAAAATCCTCGACATATCCACGGGTATGCCTGTGGTTTTCGCAAACCCTTATGCATCAAGATCTTGGCACATATCTTCGCAATAAATCGCTCAACTTAGGTTACAAAAGCAATATGTAATAATTTGAAATTAATAGTTGCAAAATATTGTCTCATGGTTCATATCGTTAATAAAAACAATAAAAATGGAGTGTAATTATGCCAACGGCTGTTAAAATATCAGACGATCTTGTAATAAAAGCCAAAATTAAATCAAAAATATTTAAACGATCTATTGCCGGTCAAATTGAATATTGGGCAAGCATCGGTCAAATAATTGAAGAAAATCCAGATCTGCCATTGCCATTTATTCAAGAAATTCTCATT
>JAUWQO010000079.1 GCA_030610995.1 Desulfobacterales bacterium | reverse complement strand
GGATGCAATGATCGCCGCTTTACAGAAAATCGGAAAAAGAAATCTTGAATTTATCAAAGAATCAATTCGATCCGAGACTGATCAGGTGAACTTCTAAACACAAACCGGAACCGGCCTAATCGGTTCCGGTTAAAATAATTTGAAAAGTTTTTATGTGGTTCAAAATAATTAGAAATTAGCGGTTTATTTAATCTGGGAATCAACAGGAAGGGTCTGAAGGAAGCTGGAGTGCAAAGCTATGAGCCGACGAACAGAAACAGCATACAAGGCCAAGTTTCCGGGTGAGTTAGCACAACATAACGAAGCCCAGTGGTTCAGGGGATATGGTAAATGCTGCGGTTGCATAGCGAAAGTTTGCGTTCTTATCCGGGGAGATCTGTCTGACATGCGGTCTTTTGACAGCGCTTTGTATGGAAACATGCAAAGTGATCAGACAGAAGTCAGCAGAGGCCATAGTAGGTGTGGAAGTCGCCATTGACGGTATGGCGATTGGAAACGAGCCGCGACCCACAATGTGGAGGACATCGTGGAGGTCTCACCCCACCGAAGGGCCAAACACGAAGAACAGTAGCATTCATCATGAGCTCTGATATGCGATGAACCCGAACGGGTGAGCAATAAGTCAAGCGCGTCATGGTAATTGGTGTTCCTGGAGATCAACTGCAGTTGCCGTTAGCTTTTCAAAGAACTGTTGTTGGATCTTTAACCCGGTTATGGCCCGGTATCTTCGTGAACCGCCTATTTCGGACCCGCATGATAGGTGGTGTGGGGAGGGGGAGAGAAAAACTCCCCCTTACCCGATTTTTTAGCTTTAATAATCCCCTTTTCTTTTAAAATTTCTTCATATCCCGCTCTTTTTAAAGGGCATTCAAGCAGATCATCAAATTCACTATTTGTTAAATTAAGCTGACGTGCCATAGAATGGTAAAGACCTTTGCCTATAGATTTTCTACCTTTTGGAACTGTAATTCTACAGATCTTCTTTTGTTCTTTTATAAACCATCCATTATATTCTTTACCTGAAGTATTGAACTCAATATTTAGTTTACTTTCGTTTTCGCAACAATTCTTAACGTCATGAGTTGTAAACTGAGTGTTTTTCATCAATTAATCTACTATCCTATTAATTAAAAATTCCTTTATTTTTGAGTACTCTTCAGAAAAACTATCATCTTCCATCAAATCATTATAGAGAGATTCAATTTCACGTTTTAACATCTCAATTGCTTCTAACCTGTCTTCACCATACCCATATAATGGTAAATCTGGAGTTCTTGCAAGAAATCCTTCTTTATCATCTTCTATGAGTACCGAAATGGGTTGAGATAAATGTTTTGAAGACAGCCTATTAATTTGTAATACTTGAGCATCTTTTATATTTGATAATTTAGATTCAATAATCCTTCTTAATTCTCTAATTTCTTGTAGCGCTTTTTCTATTGGAGCAAAATAAGATAGAGATCTTTTTGATATAGACTCCCTTAATAATAAGGAAAATAAATGCTGAAATAATTCCTTTCTATGTTCAAAGCCTTCAGTTTGCTCTTGTTGATATGGGAATAAAAAAGACGTGGGTATAGCATCAGTTTTTTCCTCTACAACAAGACAAGGTTGTTTTTTCCCCAAGTCTTCTAACATATTGAGATACATAATACTTTGTTGATAATCACCTTCCATTTCCAATCCCGTCATTTAAGATATTTTTTGATAATTCTTTTGCTTCGTCCCATTTATCAAAGAGAGCTAAAATTTTTTTATAGTTATCATCTTCCAAAAGTTTAAGATGAAAGTTAAATGAAAACTGTAATACTTCTTTTGTTTCTTTGGGTAAATTTAATGTCACTGGTTTTATATCAAGTTTTAATCTTGTTCCAATCGCATTTTTACTAAAATACCCTCCAAATCTTGCCTCATCTGAATCAAAGGATTTGCAAAATTTTGTGTTGGATAAACAAAATAATGATTTTGATAACTTTCCAATATCTTTATCCTCTGGTAAAACATGGTAAATAAAGTTGAACCCTGCAGCACTATATGGTGTCTCAGGTAATTCTGTAATAATTTTAGTAATTTTTTCCAATAATACTTTTATTGGTTTGTCATATTTTGGTTTGATAGAAAATTCAAGTCGATCCGGAATAAGTCTAAAATTGAAATCTTCTGAACCAGCTTCAACTAGGAATGGTAACGATGGTCGATTTTTTAACTCTTCCTCTGTAAAAATTCCTTTTTTATACAACCAGATTGAATTTATAATCGACATGTTGAACTCATGGGCAACAATTATAACACTAGAATTAAAAAGTTCCACTTGTAAGCCCATTAGATAGTATCTCCTCCAAAATTCTTACTTTTTTATAATTATATCATTATTTTCAAATTAAGTAAACGCCCCTATAAACTAATAAATAATATTAAGCAATACTTTCTATGCAGGTATTGAGAACGTCCCTTATGTTGTTCCTATACGTGGAGGCATGCCTTATCTTAACAAAATATGCAATCTGTGCAATCTGAGTTTTTATACGAGTGTTCTGTAAGAATTGCAAGTTTTTTCATATGGCTCGGTGTCTTGATTAGCGCATTAGGGGCTCGGTCAAAGCTTGAATTGTGAATTAATGTTTGACAATTAAGCTACTGTCATTTAGCAAAATCAGTATGGGTAGAGCAAGCAGAAGTTAGGTGAGAATCGTTTAATGGCTCTGTTTTTGAACGCCCATGGCCGTGCTGAGTTCCCTGTACAAATTCTTTGCCTCCTGATGAATAGGAGAGCTTTTCAAACCTTTGATGTTGGCTGTGCGGGTGAAAAAGGTCTCCAGGACCTGTCGAGCGGCTTCCAGTTGACCGGCCATACGGTAAAGAAGAGCCAGGCCGTAATAGGCGTTTGGGCCATCCTGAATCTTGATCGCCTTCTTGAAAAGGATCTCAGCTTTCTGAAATTCCTCCTTCTCCATCATCAGGCCCGCATAGTTGGTCATGACCATGGCATCTTCTGGATGGTGCTCAAGGCATTTCTCGTAATAGAAGGCCGCCACGTCCAGGTTGTTTTCGTTGCGCGCATAGATGTGGCCCAACATAAAGGAATGGGGTCAAGAATGGGGTCAAGTCCGCTCTTGACTCTTGCTTACCCTGTCAGCCACCCTATTGACACGCCTTTTAAGCAATTTTTTGCTTAATTTAGCTTAAAGCAAAGTCACATATTCTCAGCTATTGAAACTATTCTGTCCCCCAGCAGGGTGACATAGCTGGCCATTTCATTGTCGTACCATCCATATATAACGGCCTGAGTAACCGGTATGCTGACGACCGTGTCTTTTAGCGAGGATATGATATCTTTTTCCAGTCCAGGCGCATTTTTTAGATCTATTGTCACATTTGCCGTGCGGGTATGTGTCTCGTGGCCCTCAATAACGGCCGCAACCAGGGGCGTGCCGATTATATCCTCGGAAACATTCTGCTTATCCGTATAATAGAGATATCCTCTTGGGTCATCTGATGCAGCCTGCTTGTATATATTGTTGATTACTTCTCTCCTTATCGATTCGCCGGACAATTCCTCCTGGAGATTAAGAACGAGAATAATAAGGGAGCCTGTGTTGGTGGGGATTCTAACCGACTCTGCAATGAATCCTATCTGTGCCATTTCAGGTATAACAAGCCTGAGCGTATTGGCGGCGCCGGTTGTGGTAAGGATAATGTTATTCATTACACTTCTGTTTTTTCTCAGATCAATTGCTCCTGTTTTCGGCAGCCTGTCAAGGACCTGCTGTGAACCGGTGACCGCATGTACCGTAGCCATGGAAGCCGACAGTATCTTGCCTGCGCCGAAATAATTGAGAAGAGGTTTTATCATATGGGCAAGGCATGTAGTAGTGCAGGATGCATTTGATACAATGTTATGGCGCCTTGGGTCATAGTCGTTATCATTTATACCCATTACAGTTGTCACGGCGTCATCCGGCATGGCAAGTCCTTTATCCTTGATCTTAAAAGGTCCGGATACTATCACCCTTTCTGCTCCTGAGTGAATATGTCCGCGCACCGACCCTTTGGGATGATCCGGGGCAAGAGTCGGATCAAGAAACTGTCCGGTAGTATCTACCACCAGCTTTACGCCATGATCTCTCCAGTTTATTTGGCCCGGATTTCTGGTAGTTCTTAAAAACTTTACCTTTATCCCGTCAATCGTCATTAAGCCGCTTTTTTCATCCAGATTTTCAATAAAAGGTTTGGCTTTATAACCATAGAGGTATGCATGCAATAAGCCGTAAGTTGAATCCCTTTCCGCATAATGCGCAATATCATCAAGGGATGTGCCGATCTTGCGACCAACATTTACCACAATTTCATTAAAATATTTTCGCCCGATATTGTGCCATAAGGTAAGTTTTCCGATTCTGCCAAAACCGTTTATCCCAAGTTTTAACCCTTTATCATTATACATAGCATTACTCCCTCATTGTCTATTTCTTAACTTTGATTGTATAGGAATTTCTTTTCCTGAAATAATAAATAACAAATCACAAATAACAAATCACAAACAAATTACAATGACCAAAATTCAAAATCCAAAACCCGTATATGACCTAAATTTGAAACTCCAAACATGTTTTGGTCATTGAATATTGAAATTTGGGATTTATTTGTAATTTGATGCTTGAAATTTGGGATTTTATAAGTTCATTGTATAGGAATTTCCTTTTTGAGATTGCCACGTCGCTTCGCTCCTCGCAATGACTTAGTGTATGACTTTTTACGAGTTTATCAACTTTCTTTGATACCAATAAAACCATGATAAACAGAGCCTTCACGACCGTCAATGCTTATATAATCACCGGCTGTTAATGATATCTTATTGAAAAGGCAGTTTTTTTTCTTTTCATTGCAGATAAGATCCACACATCCAACCACACATGTTTTTTCAAGACGGTGAGCCACGACAGCGGCATGGGATGTTAACCCTCCCCGCGCGGTAAGCAGGCCATCCGCGGCATATATTTCCCGAATATCATCGGGAACAGTATCTGCCCTAAGAAGAATTAAAGATGTTTCAGGCTCCAGCTTTCTCCATTTATCGATTTCATCCAGGCTGAAAACCACCCGTCCGCTCATTGCCCCGCCGCTGACTCCGATACCGTGTCCTAAATATTTGTCCTCTGATATTTTCCCGGGATCAAAGGTCAGAACCTTTTTCCTTTCTCTCATGGTCATATCTCTGGTCTGGAGCAGATAAAGATCCTTTATTGAAGGGCTCTCAAATGTGAACTCGATTTCCTGCGGGCTCCAACCTTTTTTATAGATTAATTCACTCGACCAATCTTTCAATGCCTTGAAAATGATCGGAAAATGTGACTCAAGGGTTATGTCGGTTTGCCTCATTTCAATATCCTGCTGATTGATTGAAATCGGCATGGTATTGACAAGTCCTGAAACCACATCTTCACCCTGATTTCCAAGCGTAAAGTCGCCCCACAACATCAAGATATCCCCGGACCATCTCGGATTATGGGTAAAAAAGACTCCTGAACCCGCCTGTTGGCCAAGATTGCCGAAAACCATTTTCTGAACAGTGACGGCCGTGCCCCAGTCATCCGATATGCCCATAATTTTACGGTAAGCTTTGGCTTTCGATGATTCCCAGGACTCAAGGACGCGTTTTATTGCCAGATACAGTTGTTCGAACGGATCTTCCATAACATCAATTCCAGCATCCCTTATCATATCCTTATAAGCCAGCGCCACTTTTCTCATCTCTTCGCCGGGAAACCCTCTTTTATAAGGAATGCCAAGGCGTTGCTTGAACTCATTAATAATTGCGTCAAAATCATTCCTCTCAAGATTAAATGCCATGCCGCAACACTGGAGAAACCTGCGATAATTATCCCAGGCAAACCAGCTATTGCCGGTTTGTGAGGCAATCGCGGCTGCAATCTCCTCATTTAATCCAACATTAAGGAAGCTATCCATCATTCCCGGCTGTGAAACGGCTCCCCCGCTTCTAACAGAAATGAGCAAAGGATTTTTCGGGTTTCCAAACACTTTTTTCGTAACCTTTTCCAGGTCAGATATCTCGCTGTAAATCTGTTTCCTGAAATATTCCCGTGCCGGAGGATAATTGTCGATCACCTCTCTTGAACGAAATACCTCTGTAGTAATAATAAAACCCGGCGGCACCGGCAAACCGTAATTTTTCAGCTTAATTAGGTTAAACCCTTTGTTGCCTAAATATATCAAATCAAAAACCTTTTTGTTTACCGGCACAAAAGGGCTCAAAGCCCGTTGAGGGTCATAGTTGAGCAGTTGGTGAAGCTTATCTTTAGGCAGTTTGTCCGACTGGTGAAAAAGTGTATTCAGTATTTTACCTAAAAACAGGTCTAACTGCTGAAGCCCTAATGACAGCGCCAGCCTGTCGCGGAAGAAGATTTCCGACACCCTGTGCGCCAGCCCTTCAGAGTCAATAATCTCCTCTCCGGGCATCCCCTCGCTGGGAAGATATTTTTCTAAAATATGATCAACAGGGGTTTGAGCTAATATTACGGTCAGATTCTGTTCGTGGATATTGTGAAAATAGTCATTAATTATATTTTTTACAGCGAGTGTAACACCTTTGAATATATCGACATACTGGGTAAAGGTAAAACCCCTTACCTCGAGCAGACTGGCTAAAAGATCGAGTTGACGCTCCATCTCGATTGATGAAATTCCATTTAACTGCAACGCCCTGTTAAACGATATTAACCGGTCATGAATCTGATAAAAAGTGGCCCTGGTGATAATGCTAAGATCAATGCTTTCAATAAATTCCTCAAACAGAACATTGACTATCGATTCTATCCTAAAGGTAAGCCCAAGCGCATCAAATTTTCTTTCGTGGTAAAACCCATACATAGACGGTATATCAACAGCAAAATGTCTTTTCTTATAAATATCTTCCCTAACCTCATACGATTTTGAAGAAATTATGATTTTTTTGAGCAGCTCAAGGTAATCAAGCAGCATGCAAAGCCTTTTCTGTAAATCAGGTTCAGTAAGAGCTTTTTTAAGCGCATCTATATCCGGAAATGCATCGATTTTAAACTGCGAAAGATAATGCTCGATTTCGCTGTCTGATTTTAAGCCGAATGTGAGATCGTATTTTTGATGTAAAAGTTTGTAAAAGGATATGGCCAGTTTAACCCGGTCAATATCTTTTTCAGATACATTTGAAATATCTGCTACATGGCTTTGTAATTCTTTTTCATTTAAAGCAATAAGGTCAGCCGGCAAATATTGCTCCTTTGCCTTAAAGTGTAACATTACCCTGTGAACGCCATCAATATAAGGGCCGCTGGTATCGATTTGATCAAAAATGCCGGGCGGGATAAAAGGCTTGAGAACCTCCCGGTTTCTGGTTTGCCAGAAATTAATAACCGCTTCCATAAAGCCGATCATCCGGTTGCTGCTTTCAACATGACTATGTTTTCGTAAAAAATGTATCAGAACATCCTTTCGGTGCGTTAATTCATCTAACTGTGTTGATATATCCCTCAGCATTCCTTCAGCGCCTATATCATTAAAATATACAGGAAAGAGCCTTGTGAGCTGTTTGGCAAGATTATATACAGGACTGATATCGCTGTTTAAAAATCGTGTGATATCACGGGGAAACAGGTCGGTATCCTTGATAAAAACACCGCATAAAGATAGATGAACCGTAAGGTGGGAAAGAAGCCTTGTTGACCATTTGGGGTTAATCTCAATAAGCTCCAGCCATGTCCTTATATTTTGTATGTGTGCGCTGTTGACCTCTATTTGCCAGTCGCTTCCGACCCCTTTGATCATTGGTGACTGAAAACCAAGATCAACTACGTGATCAATAAAAAAATTCACCGGGTCGATTTGATCTGTTTTGTATACTCCCGTGCCCATATTAAGGACACAGTTTAAAACAGTGCCGGGAAATTTATCGGTCAGTCCTCTTAATATGGAAAAGGTTTTCTGTATCAGTTTGCGGATATTCCAGCCTTTTTCATGCTCTATAAGCCAGGAAAGGGTTTTGTTAATATCTCTTAAAGATTCTTCGTAAACGATCGAGAGCCCGGGGGTCTTCATTATATGAAAAAGAAATATAAGTTTCCACAGGTTGCCTTTGCCGTTTTTCGCGCCCGCTTCAACCAGTCTTTGTGGAGTCTCCTTGTATATTTCGACAATCTGGCTGTATGCAGGCATTTCTAACAGGTTTTGCAAGACTTTTTTAGAGTCGATACCCTTTTGCCTGGCGATTTTGCCTGGCCCTGTTAGACCTGTTAGACCTGTTAGAATGGACTGCCATTTGTTAATCTGTTTGTGGGATATATATTTAAAAATTTCATCAAACGGTTCTTTGTCGTCAATATCACCGGCCTCGTTTTTAAACCAATCAAACGGGTCTTCCTCGCTTAGCCAATAAGAATATGTATGCTTGAAATATTTTAGCAAAAGCAGGTTGATTGCCTGGTAATCTGCGCTTGTGAGTTCAGACATATAATTTAAAATCGCTTTAGCCAGTCTTTTTATCTGATAAAAGCTTTTAACAAACAGAAAGAAACTATCTTTTCTGTAATTCCTGATGCTGTCAAAGGAGCTATCGACTACAGGCATGAACCTTTTGATCTCTGATCCGGAATCTTTTATGATTTTTTGCAGGAAAAGAAGAAGATTGTCGGCAGCATCGGCCCTGACTTCAACTTTGCTTTCAGATACAATGGCATCGTGAAAGATATTTACCAAAATGGCTGCTGCATCAGGCCCTTTAGGATGGTTTTTAAGAAGATGAAAATAATTCAGAGAATAACTTCTTGCTTCCTGGACAATAAATTCCCAGTTTTTATACGGGTGAGAAAGCTCCTTTAAAAAGGTATTTAAACCGTCCATAAGCCCATAATACTTACACATTACCTCCTGAAGGATTGCATATTTGTCATCTATGGCAACATCAACACGATAGCATTCCAGGTTTATTTCAAGGGCTTTTGATTTCATAATTCATAATTGAGGAATTGCGAATTTAGGAATTTAGGAATTCGCTTCGCTTAATTGCGAATTTAGGAATTTAGGAATTTAGGAATTAAAGGTATTCTACTGATTTTAATCCCTCAATCCCTCAATCCCTCAATCCCTTAATTCCTTAATCCCTTCCGGGTTTCGAGTCGGGCTTTGAGTCTTGGAAATTTATTCATGTCTGTATGCGGCAAAAACAGGGAGGCTATATAATTATTCATATATGATGCTGTTTCCGATAGTTCAAAGTTTGTCATCTTCCTGGTTACCTCTACTACATCTTTCCTTATATGGTTTGCCAGACAAGCCATTGTTGCGCCGGTAAGTGATCCATTGCCGATAAAAACAACCTTGTCCGGATCTATTTCAGGCAGCAGGCCAATTGTCATTGCCTTTTCCAGGTCCACATAACTTCCAAACCCACCCGCAAGAATAATACGGTCGATATCATGAATGCTGAGACCGACCTCCCCGAGAAGGGTCATGCAACCGCTGAATATAGCGCCCTTTGCTCTGATAAGATTATCGATATCAGGTTCGGTAATAACAATATCCCTGTCTATGCGTGTAACATCCGCCCTTGCAACCACGTACTCATATACGCCATTATTTTGCCGGATACGGTCTGTATGAAGACTGCGATTGAACTTGCCAAGGTTATCAATAATACCCAGCTCAAACATTGTAGCCACAATATTGATAAGGCCGGAACCGCATATTCCTTTTGGCCGGACATTTCCTATAGTTATATTCATCGGCGCAAGCGTAAGAGGGTCTATGGAAAAATCTTCAATCGCCCCTTTTGCAGCGCGCATTCCGAATTTTATGCCGCCCCCTTCAAAAGCCGGGCCTGCGGAACATGCCGCACATGCGAGCCACTCCCTGTTACCGATCACAATTTCGGCATTTGTGCCGATATCCATATACAGGGTAAGCTTCTCAGAACAATACATTCCTGATGCCATTATACCGGCGACAATATCGCCTCCCACATAACTTGATATCTCAGAAAATATTAATGTTGTAACATGCTCGGCCAATGCCATGCCTAGATCAACAGCCTTGATCGGTGGATACAACGCTGAAGCAGGCACATATGGCGAACGTCTGATGTATTTTGGGTCAACCTTCAGCATAAGCTGGGTCATTGTTGTGTTGCCCGCCAATGTAACTAATAAAATCTGTTCAGGGTCAATTCCAGCATCATTAATTATCTTGCGCAGAATATTGTTGGTGGTCTCTAAACTAACCTCATGAAGTTTTTCAAGCCCTCCTGGTTTTTCCGCATATATCAGCCTGGTGATTACGTCTTCCCCAAAACCTATCTGTTTGTTAAAATCACCGTACTCGGCCATAATTTTGCCCGTGCTTAGATCTATCAGACGGCAATAGATCGTTGTAGTGCCGATATCCATGGCAATCCCATAGCAATTGCCGCTCGTATCGCCGGGCTGGACATTGACGATATGAGTCTTTCTGCCGGCCTCGACAGGGCGGGCAAGTGTAACGGTTATTTTAAAATTATTTTTCCTGAAAACACCCGGGATTTTACGGATAACCGGCAGGTCAACGACAAGACGATGCTCATTGAAATTTAGTTTCAGGTAATTAACAAGTCTTGCAACATCAGGCAGGTTGTCTTTTGCAGAAGGCTCAGGTAGTTTAATATACCTCTTTTCAACAGGGGGCAGGAAACGGCCGTTTTGCCTTAACTGTTCAAAATCCATTTCCATGATACGGGTGGCTCGTCTGGGAGTGCTCTGCATGTTAAGCACGCTTGCATCAACATCCGATTCCATAGGTATGCGCACAACTATGTCGCTCTTTACATTACTCAAACATGCCTGCCGGTATCCGGCCGCGCATTCTTCTTGGCTTAACTTTTCTGTTATTCCTCCATCAACATCTCCTTGTTCAATGATAACGCGACACTTACCGCATACACCCTCCCCTCCGCATGACGCATTAATATGAATCCCTGCCTCCATGGCGGCGCGGATAAGGTTTTCTCCATCCCTTACGATTATCCTTTTATCGTGAGGCAAAAATAAAACAGTGTGCCTGATCATGTCCTGCTCCATTTGCTTAATTGCGAATTTAGGAATTTAGGAATTTAGGAATTGAAGGTATTCTACTGATTTTAATCCCTCAATTCCTCAATCCCTTAATTCCTCAATTCCTCAATTCCCTACTTTAACTCATCGAATCTGCAGCTAAGTGTAAGAACATCGCCATCAAAAAAGGTTTTGATTTTGTAAGGCAAGCTTTTAAACAGCCTGATCATTGCCTGGTTTTGCGGCGAAGTATAGGCTATCAAACCGGCAATTCCGTTTTCACGCGCAGCTTCGGAAAGTTTTCGCATCAGGATTTTGCCTATCCCTTTTTCCTGGTAGCTCCTGTTTACGGAAAAGGCGACCTCTGCCACGTTTTTTGCCTCGTCAAGCAAATATTCTCCCACTGCAATAACCCTTCTAAAACCGGATTCACCGATAATTGCGACAATGGTAAGGTCTTTA
Source organism: Desulfobacterales bacterium (assembly GCA_030610995.1). GTDB lineage: Bacteria > Desulfobacterota > Desulfobacteria > Desulfobacterales > ETH-SRB1 > Desulfaltia. Next base: position 1,711 of record JAUWQO010000079.1, on the reverse strand, counting down.
ATATAATCTATCTGCGACATGCCTTCAGCCTCTTCACGCACAAAGCTTGTCTTTTCATGAAAAAATCTCAAGATTATATCGTCCTTTTCCTGGTTGTAAAAGTGCTCCTGTATTCTTCTTTCATCAACCGGTTTTGCAGGCCTGATGGTTATTGGTTCGTCTTCGATTTCAACTGTTTCTTCAAGATCAAGAGGATAAACGCCGTGAATGGATTTCTTAAGCTCGCGCTCTGCGCCAAGCAGACCCATCTGTTTGGCCTCAAAAAACAGCTCATCGCGAAAATCAGGATGAGCAATGCTAATCATGGCCATAGCCCTTTCCTGGAGGCTTTTGCCGAACAGGTTAACAACGCCATACTCGGTAACAACACATTGAACATCACCTCTTGGAACTACTACGGCCATGTTGCTCAGTCTGGGGACAATCCGGCTCTTCTTGCCGCGCATAAATGTCGAGGGAAGCATAAGAATCGATTTGCCCCCTTTAGACCGAGCCGCTCCTCTTATAAAATCTAACATACCTGAAACACCTGAAAAATAATCATAAGAAATGGTATCGGCGGCGACCTGTCCGGTGAGATCTACTGCTGTTGCCATGTTCAAGGAAACCATCCTGTAATGGCGGGAAATAATGCCTGGGTCATTTACATAATCCGAAGGATGAAATTCTATGGCGGGATTATCATCTAAAAACTCGTAAAGATAACTTGTTCCTATTGCGCTGCTTGCCACAAGCTTTCCCTCATTGAACCCTTTTTTTCGGTTTGTTATAACCCCCTTTGATACAAGGTCCATTATCCCGTTGGTTAGATATTGAGTGTGGACTCCAAGATCGTTTTTGTCGGACAGAGCTAAAAGGGTTGCTTGCGGCGTAGAGCCGATGCCGATTTCAATTGTTGAGCCATCGTCAACAAGTCGCGCTATTTGCCTGCCGATATGATTTGAAGACTCAGACTCTTTAGCCTCGTCAATTGTAAGAAGATCCTCCTCATATTCGACAACCATATCTACATCATTAACATGGATAAAGCTTCGGCCAAGCACCCTTGGCATTTTGTAGTTTACCTGGGCAATTACAAGATCGGCGGACATGGCTGCGGCCAGTGTTACATCCACGGAAATGCCAAGGCTCATCCATCCAAAATCATCCGGCGGAGACACCTGAATAAGAGCTACATGTATGGGAAGTTGTCTGTTCTTAAACAGAAAGGGCACAGCGGAAAGGTTTATCGGAGTAATAAATCGCATGTTTCTTGCAAAGATATCAATCGCGCCAGACCCAAGATAAAAAGATCTAATATTCATGCTCCGGCAATTTGTTTTGTTTGCGATCAGGGTTAAAGGGGTGCTTTCCAGGGTCATAAGGCGAACTATCTCAAGATCTGTAAAGTTTGCTGATGCTTCACAAAGCTCCCTGACCAGATGCTGCGGTTCTCCGCATGATGATCCGATAAAAACCCTTTTCCCTGGCCTAATCAGTTTTACCGCCTCCTGGCCGGTTGTTTTAATGTCGGCATAATGATCTGCCCAATAGATTGCTTTAGCCATAATTAGCCTTTGTTAGTAGCCACGCCCTGGCGTGGTTCACGGTTCACCGTTCACCGTTAAAATTTAAAATTGAAGTTTTAACTGTGAACCGTGAACCACGCCAGGGCTTGGCTACTAACAAAGGCTTATTATGTCTAAAGCAATCTATTGGGCAGATCATTATG
>JAUWQO010000120.1 GCA_030610995.1 Desulfobacterales bacterium | reverse complement strand
AGATATAGTTGTAGAAGAAAATGTAATCCTTGAATTAAAATCCTGTGATAAATTGCAACCTATCCATGAAGCACAGCTTTTAACTTACTTAAAATTGGCTGGCCTCAAAACAGGACTTCTCATTAACTTCAATGTGCCTGTATTAAGAGAAGGAATAAAGCGTATAGTAAACTAACCTATATGATATTCACCACAGAGACACAGAGTTTATATCTTTATTACATTTTTTTGCCGCAGGCTGAAGACCTTTTTGGTTGTCGTCGTCTCCCGACAAACAAAAAAAGAAATCTCCTCTCCGTGTCCTCCGTGCCTCTGTGGTGAGCCTATGTCTGTTCTGTTACCAATCTATCCTCAGCGGCCTTTGCGGCTCTGCGGTTCAAGAAACTAAAAAAAACTATCAGCATCCCCTTCTTTGTTTGAAACAAAAAAAGCTAAATGAAATAATCAAGGTTTGACCCCAGGCCGACCCCAGGCCTCTCAAATTTTATCGCCGGACTTCCGCTGGAAAAAGACCCGGCGCTCAACATCATGAACCTTGGAGCCTCCGGGAAAAAAGATATCGCTGAAAAGCATGATGACTATTTGGTTTCATTAGAAAAATAGGGCTATTACATGGACCGGAATAAATTATTTGTGGATACAGGCGCCTGGTATGCTTTGGCAGACAGTTCTGATCAACACCACGATAAGGCTGTTAAGATCTATCCCAAGCTGCTAAGTAACCACCCTCATTTAAAAACAACAAATCTTGTGATTGCTGAAACATACATCTTGATACGCCGCTCCATAGGGCATCAACCAGCTATTAAGTTTCTTGAGAGTATTGCAGCAAGTCCACGAGTGATCAAAATCTATTCTGATAGCGTATTTGAAGAAACAGCGGAAGATATCTTACGACAATATGAAGATCAAGATTTCAGCTATACCGATGCAGTCAGTTTTGTTGTCATGAAGCAATATGGAATTACACAAGCTTTTTGCTTTGATAAACACTTTCTTACAGCGGGCTTCACACTAATTCCGTAAATAAGGCTTTTCTGATATCTGCATATCCATGGTACCGGGCGGCCACCCTTCACCTTGATCCGTTAAACCCAATGAACTTTAGCATTAAAGTCCTTATTTCGTGTTTTCGTATCTTCGCGCTTTCGTGATTATTTTTTTAGCATTTCCCTTTCAGCTATCAGCTTTTTGTGTTTGCGGCTAATTTAAAATGATTTGAAGAGCGGAGCGACATCATTATTCGACGTTCGATGTTCGACGTTCGATGTTCGACGTTCGATGTTCGACGTTCGTTCGATGTTCGACGTTCGATGTTCGACGTTCATCTTTTCCCCTATCACCTATCACCTATGAGCTATGAGCTATGAGCTTTTTGTGTCCGCGTATGTCTGCGTGTGTCCGCGGCTAATTTTAAACTGAGGTCTCAATATATAATGTCGGACAACAAGAAAAAAATATGGATAGATCTGGACAATTCTCCTCATGTTCCTTTTTTCAGCCCGATAAAAAAAGAACTTGAAAGGCATGGATATAAAGTAACTTTGACAGCAAGAGATTGTTTTCAGGTTTGTGGTTTAGCTGATCTATTTAACCTTGGTTATAAAAGAATCGGACGTCATTATGGGAAAAATAAAATATTAAAAGTTTTTGGAACTCTTTTGCGATCATTCCAGTTACTCCCAATAGTATTAAAAGACAAACCTGTACTTGCTGTTTCTCATGGATCCAGATCTCAGTTAATTACCTCTTCGATGTTAAGGCTCCCAAACATACGCATTTTCGACTATGAACATAGCCAGGATCTTTTATTCATAAAGCCTACCTGGGATATAGCGCCGGAAATAATAGCCAACAAGTTAAATATGCACAGGAGAAAACCTGTTCTCAAGTACCCAGGTCTTAAGGAAGATGTATATGCCATTGAGTTTACGCCTGACCCGGAGTTCAGATCCAGGCTGGGTCTTTCTGATGACGACATAGTCGTTACAATCCGTCCTCCGGCGACAGAAGCTCATTATCATAATCCGGAAGCCGAAAAACTGTTCGTTGAAGTCGTTAATTTTATTGGAAGTGATCCTGACTGTAAAATGGTAATTCTTCCAAGAAACGAAATTACACAAAAAGATTTTATCCAAAACACATGGCCTAAGTGGTGCGAAACAAAAAAAATAGTTATTCCGGAACATGTAGTTAAAGGCCTTGATTTAATATGGGCCTCCGATCTTGTTGTCAGTGGAGGAGGCACAATGAATAGAGAAGCTGCGGCATTGGGTGTCCCGGTATACAGCATCTTCCGCGGTAAAATCGGGGCCATAGACCAGGATTTGTCTGATACAGAACGTCTAACACTTATAGAAAAAGTTGAAGACGTAAGAAGTAAAATCAAGCTGATCAAGAGAAATAAGTCTGATATTTTTATTCCCCGCAACAGAAAAGCCCTGGAACAAATTGTTGATATAATTATAGAGAAGGTAGAAGGCTGAAGGCTGAAGTCCAATTGGTTAACTATCTTGTTGCTACCGAAAAGCCTTTGGGCCTGACTCTTAATTTTGGAGAAAGAAAAGCTGAAATTAAGCGAATGGTTCTAAATTTGCCCAAAGGGCATGATAATTTTTCCTCTGTCAGCTACCAGCTTTGAGCCTTGAGCTTCAATCTTTGCTTTGAGCTTTCAGCTTTGAGCTTTCAGCTTTGAGCTTTCAGCTTTGAGCTTTCAGCTTCGTTCTATCACCTATCAGCTACGAGCTACCACCTATTTCCTATGAGCTTCTTTGTGCGCCTGTCCGCTGCTAAGTTAAAATTGAGGTGAAATACAAAGGCAGAATACCTTATTCGACGTTCGATGTTCAATGTTCGATGTTGGACGTTCATCTTTTAAGTGGCGAAGCTTATTTATCTGGGGCGGCTAATTAATATCCTGTCAATCCTGCCTGCCCCGTAGCTCTGGCAGATGGTACTGGGGTCAATCCTGTCAAAAAAGTCTTGAATGGCTTAATTCAAAGGAACAAATAACCAATGCGGATTCATATTATATGTGCTGCCAGACCGAATTTCATGAAAGTTGCCCCACTTTATCATGCATTAAAAAATGAAACCTGGGCACAGCCTGTAATTGTTCACACCGGACAGCATTATGATTTAAATTTGTCGGATGCTATCTTTAAGGATCTCGGCCTTCCAAAACCTGATATTCATCTTGGAGTAGGAAGTGGTACACATGCTGAGCAGACCGGCCAGGTGATGATCGCCTATGAAAAAGTGCTAATGGAAGAGCAACCGGATATGGTCATCGTCGTTGGCGATGTCAACTCAACAGTTGCTTGCACACTCGCCGCATCAAAAATATCATACCCGGTTAATAACGGACAACGGACAACGGACAACAGGCACGGCCGAAGGCCGCTCATAGCCCATCTCGAAGCTGGACTTCGTTCCTTTGATAGAACGATGCCTGAAGAAATCAACAGGTTGGTAACGGATGTGATAGCTGATATTCTTTGGACACCTTCGCAAGATGCTGTAGAGAACCTTATTAGCGAAGGTATTGCTTCAGACAAAATTCATTTCGTCGGGAATATAATGATTGATTCCCTTGAAATGCTTCGTGATAAAATTGAAAAGCGGGCTGTGTATAAAGAGTTTGATCTAAAGCCGAAATCTTTTGGTCTTGTGACTCTGCATCGCCCTTCAAATGTTGATAATCCTGATATTCTGAAAAACTTATGCAATATACTTGTTCGGATTTCAAATAAAATTCCACTTGTTTTTCCAGTTCACCCCAGAACAATGAAAAATCTGGAGCAACACAACCTGTGGCCAATATTAAACAACTCTCCAAACCTGCTTCTACCGGAGCCGCTTAGCTATATCCGTTTTATGAATATGCTGTTTAATTGTCGATTGGCAATTACAGATTCAGGCGGGATTCAAGAAGAAACAACATACCTCGGCATACCGTGTTTGACCTTGCGCCCCAACACTGAGAGACCTATTACCATTACACAAGGAACCAACCAGCTATGCGATGTGAATAATTTGATGGAAAAGTTTCATGATATTTTGTCGACTCCTGTAAACCTGCATGAACCGATAAAATATTGGGACGGGAAAACCGCAATCAGAATCGTGGCTTTATTGAAAGCCCTGAACCCTGAACCTTTTTTTGAGATTGACATCATAAGATTTCATGTGATAAATTAAATCTATGAAAAACAGTCTGATAATTATACCAGTTCTGATCACAGTGTTAATGATACCATCTCTTCTGCTTGCCGTTGAGACCGCCCCAAGGATAAGCGATAGGGAGATTGTGGAGAGGCTTACCAGATTGGAAGAAGGGCAGAAGCATCTTCGTTCTGAGATGAACAGTCGTTTTCAGGCAATTGATAAGAGGTTTGACATCATTCAGTGGATGTTGGGGCTTTTTATTACAATTGCTCTTGTAATACTGGGGTTTGTGCTTCGTATGCAGTGGCAGATGCAAAGAAGGCAAACTCGTATGGAAACATCTCTTGAGACGTATAAAGATGAACTTGCCTTCCTAAAAGGTCTTATAGAAAAACTTCTCCCTCCCAAAGGCGCTCTTTAATCTTATTTCAGGGATTTCTCTGCTTCCGACCTTGCTAAACAAAACTATCCTCGCTTTCGCGAATAAAGGAATTTGCCCAAAGGGCATGATAATTTTTCCTCTGCCAGGTCGGCAGAGGAAAGTGTCCGCGTTTGTCTGCGTCTGTCTGCGGCTAAATAAAATATTTTCTAAATTTTGCCCAAAGGGCATGACAATATTTACTCTGCCACCTATGACCTATGAGCTATCAGCTAAGAGCTATCAGCTATTTGTGTCTGCGGCTAAATAATATCCTGCTAATCCTGTAAGACTGGGGGACGTCCATAAGTAAGTAAATAACTTTGAAACCAACAGGGTCACATCTTAAATATTAACTATTGACTTGCCGAGATAGGAATAGGGGCAGATACGCTCATTAGTTTATAAGTTTTTCATCCCTTCGGTGTTTTCCGCACCGTGCCAGGAAGTACTGAAACGGGCGCATTTCATTGCAACGGTTAATACAGAGGTTGTTCCCGTCGGGAATTCGGACGTCTTGACCCAAATAAGGGGAAGGCAACAGGGTCACATCTTAAATATTAACTTTTGACTTGCCGAAATAGGAATAGGGGCGAAGGACTGAGGTCAAAGCTGAAAGGAATGTAAAGATGGGAAAGCAGGATGCTTTCTCCGCACGCGATCAGGTATAAAGAGAGACTTTTGCAAAACGTCCTCTTACGCCTAATTACCGCGTCAGGCTCAAACAGTTGGGATGTAAAAAAATATCTTTATCTCAAACTTGTAGATTTACTTGTTGGTACAAAAGGATCTGAGCAAACAAAAGCTAAGACTTTTTAGACAGGATTTACAAGATTTATGGGCTTGGGGTCAAACCTTGATTATTTCATTTAGCTTTTTTATAAATCTTCTTAATCATAGATAGATTAAGTGTCCCGCAGAGGACTTTATCCGACCATTTAGCGAAAATGCCATCATTGGCAATTCCGCTAAATGCCAAAAGCAAAGGGGTCGTTATGTTGCAAGTTTAGTTAGGTGGAAAGTGCGGGACATCAATAAATAATAAATAACTAATTCAACGAATTGGTATTTATGCTTTTTAGTGGTTGCTTGGGGCGGAAAGGCTGGAAGGCCAAGATGCTGGGAAGCACAAAGAATATGAAGTCGGGAAGCTGGGGTCAGAGGACGGATGTCAGAAGTCAGAAAGAAGAATTCACCACACAGAAAACACGAAGAACACATTTTAGTTTTCGCTTGATTTTCTCAAAACAAATGCTAAATTGAATAAAAATGGCTTTAGGAGATAAAAGATGGCAGAAATAGTATTGAAAACTGACAAGCCGGATAAGGCCGGTGAAGTTTTGAAAGAGGCCCTGCAAACAGAAACCTTGCGTTTAAGATACAGCTTGAACCTTGCTAAAAGACGACTGAAAAGATTCGAAGCTAAATACAATATCTCATCAAAGAAATTCATAAATGAGTGGAGCGCCGAAGACTTGAAGGGGAAGGATTTGGAATACGTAGAATGGGCTGGAGAGTACCAGTTATTTTCAAGATTGCATGAACGTTTCGTAGTTTTGAAAAGTATAGAAAATGTTGCTTCGTAATTACCTTCGATTGTTCCGGCAAGCTATAGAAAAGCTTGAAAATCATGGTTACACGGAATCCGTACAGATTAAAGAAGAAATACGCCCCAATAAGCAAGCTATTATAAAGGCAAAAATCGTTCTCGTCGATAGCTCGGTTCTGTATATAAAAGAATACATTGATGCCAAATACAAAATAGAAAACGTAAGTTATGCTTATCAATATCAGGATCGCAACGGGGAACTGATCTTCAGATACGACAATGCTGTTCACAGGCCGGCGCTGGCATTCAAGGATCACAAACATACAAAGGATGGCGCCATCGTTGAAGCCACCCTGCCCGACATATCCGAAATTGTAGATGAAGTAGCTGGATATTTGTAGATCTTCTTTCGAAAAACCCCTCTCTCCTCCGTGCCTCTGTGGTAAAACAAAAAATCTATCTAATTTTAAATGAAAATACAAAACATACAACAGCTTACATCCTGGCGGCTCTGCGTCGGCTGCGGGGCGTGCGCCTATGCGTGTCCTGAAAACAACATTACTCTTGTCAATGTTGTTGACGATGGGATCAGACCCCTTGTTGCTCCAGACAACTGCAAGTTGTGGGGAAGGCAACAGGGTCACATCTTAAATATTAACTTTTGACTTGCCGAGATAGGAATAGGGGCGGAAGTCGGAAGTCAGAGGTCAGGAAAAGACAGAGGTCGGAGGTCAGAAGCCGCCCCAGTGAAATAGAAAATACAAAGGCATTTCACGGGGTAAAAATATCGAACGTCGAACGTTCAACATCAAATGAAAAAAAGAGCGGGGATCGGAGGGTAAAGCTAAGAATTTAGGGATTGATATTTATATGCTTTTTGCAGATTTATTTGTGAGGTGCGCTTTTTTAAGTTTTTTAAGGTCCTCCACATCGAATGTATATGCTCTGCCTATTTTAGATGCCAATATTCGTCTTGCTTTGACCCATCTTCTGAGGGTGACAGATGAAACTCCGAGATACTCTGACGCCTGTTTCAGATTAAATGGCTTTCTTGCAATTTCATCCTGCCATGCTTTTATGTCCAGAATCTCAGGTACATCCGGATGAGGGTTTCTTATTCCAAACTCTATGATATGGTGCGCAATTTTTTGTCTTTCGTTTAATGGAAGAAGGTATATTTCTTTTATGACTTTTTCTGCTGTTAGCATTTTTCGCCTCATATTCCTTTTAAATATTTTTTCAGATTCTTATAAAAGTTTTCATGCGGACCAGCTTGGTACAATACAAGGGAATCGTTTTCAACCTTATAAGCCATCAGGGTCATTTGGCGGCCCATCGTAAACTTATGAACCCTGAAACCAGCCAGGTCGCCTTTTTTAAGTTCACCCACGTCAGGATTTGCCAGTATATCTTCCACTGCATCTAAAATAACCTGCTGGAAGTGGCGTGGAAGCTTCTTAACATGGTTCTTGAATTGCGGCATTTGGAAGATTTCCACGAATACTTATCATAGCTTATCATATATTGTCAATGACAAACAACAGGGTCACCCATTAAAGGGCCTGTCCCTCCAAAAAGACGGCGGGCAGGCAAGAGAAAAAACAGCTCTCCCTCCAAAAAAAATACATCTTTTTTCGCTTGTCCTCTTACTTTCGCACCAGCACAGCCTCGCTTTATTGTCACCTTTTTTCGCACCCGTTATTTCTTTCTTATCGGTTAGCAGTCAGCAGAATGTAAAAGCCCTTTACCCATTTCAGCTCAAGGCTGTTTTGGGTAAAAAACTGTTTGTTTCAGCTTTAGCCATTCTCACGGGATCTGGTTTTCTAATCATACTTAATCGTCTTGCGGTGCAGTCATGGACACATTTGATCTGATCTTGACAGTTGGATTACCAAATGATAGCTTTTTTCGTAACAGAGGAGGTCGGGTATGCAAGAAGAATATACTGGAACATTGTTAAAAGATGGACACATCTCCATTCCTAAAGAAATCATCGCTAAACTGAAGATAGATAGAGGAAGTAGACTACGTGTAATAGTTAATGTGGAAAAAGGGATCTCAAAGAAAAAGATCCTGTCTTACGCGGGCTTACTTTCCGATTTGACAGCGGAAGAACAAAGGCGATTTGATGAATCCATTGAAAGAAGAAGTTTTTTCGGGCAGAGAAAAGTAGAGATATGAAACGATGCACTTTGGACACTAATATCATTACAGCTTTTCTGAAAAATGATTCGCGAGTAGTGGAGAGAGTCTCAGATTATCTTGAATTTTTTGATAAGCTTACCATCAATATTATTTCTTATTATGAAATCCTAAGAGGGCTAAAAGACCTTGGAAATGAGGAAAAGCTGCGCAAGTTTGACAATTTCATACAGGAAAATGAATTAGTATTCATTACAAAAGATAGTATAGAAAAAGCCGCTGAAATCTATGCCTACCTGAAGAAAAAAGGAAATCTGATCGAAGATGCCGATATTTTGATGGCATCTACTGCCATTGTTGAAGATTTGGTTCTTATAACCAACAACCTTAAGCACTTCAAAAGGGTAAAGGGGTTAAGGTTAGACAACTGGCTGCAGAAGTAAAATAGCTCCTCTTCGAGGTCTCGGGGACGCCCTTTACATTTACAGTTTTGAAATGATTAAAAAATAGGGGTCGCGTAACAGTTAAATGGTCTTAGAATTTAACGTCATAAATCTTCATTCTTCACGGAATAGTTGGGAAGCTTGGAGGCAAAAAGGCTGGGAGGCT
>JAUWQO010000140.1 GCA_030610995.1 Desulfobacterales bacterium | reverse complement strand
AGCTTTTCTTCTATTTCCTCATTCCAAAGGTCAATGTCAAAAAAATAATCTGTGTTGATATTCTTTAGAGCTTCCTTACCTTGCGATCTGAAGATTGTTTGAAAAGTTTTTGTCAGTTTCTCTTCATACGCTATTTGCCTCGATATGAAATTATACCAATGTTGGCGTCTGGCTTCGCCCTCTGATTTGAGATAAGCTTGAGCGACTACATCTGCATGGGCGCTTGTTAATTGATAGCTTACTATCATGCTTCCCTAATCTTCTGCAATACCATATCCGTGAACACATCAATCTCCTTTGCGCTCGGCGTTCCATAGGGCACCAGGTTTATCGGCACTAATGGCAAATCACCCCATGATACGGATTCCATGCCCAGACTCTCTCTTTCTTCATTGATTGTTGTTACATACGATCCTAAGTTTGCTTGCATTTCTTTTAGTTTCATATCCTGATTTTCGGGCACAGGATCATCGAAGGCGACAAAAAGCCTGTCATCATACATCGGCAAGATTTTCTCATTATTCTTCTGCTCAATAATTCTCAGGCGGGGGACGATGGTATCTCGCTGATATTGAGTTTCGCCAGCCATAGCATTAGCCATGTTGACGGCCTCGGTAGTGAGCTTTGACATCGGAACACCAAATGCAGCGGCTATCTCTTCTATGGCTCGTTTCTGGCCTACTGGATAGGTTATGTCTTTTGGGGTATTTCCATGAGGTTTATATTTAATTCCGTTATCCAAAAATGCTGTTTTCCCCACTTTTGACTTTCCTTGATGAGATTCTCGCCAGTCGTCTTTTATGCGCTTGAACTCTGCATCGTTTACCCTTGCATCCGTCTCAAGTGCCCCTTCGACCACACCTCTGTTTTCCAGTAAGCTATTTTCAAACTCCCGGATATCCATATTGAATTTATGCGCTCCCCATATAGCAGCAGTCGGCCCCATTCCATAGAAAGCACTTTCAGGATTAGCAAATTTGAAATGGATTATCTCGCTTTCATCATACAGAATTTCTTCCAGTCCACGCCGATAGATGTAGCCTTTGACGAACTTGTCTTTGTCAGGAATAATGGTCATATATTGAGGCGGGATCACCCACATTTCATAAGGGATACCTAAATTGTTTTTGGCTGGGTACAAATAGGCATTACCAGTAAGTTCAAGAAAAAGTTCCAAAAGCTCTTGGGTTTCAAATTGATTGTTGAAGTTATTTACATTTTTCATTAAATCAAGAAACGGATGATCCAATACTTCAACTACCACATCGCCCTTTGACAGGGATGTTGTCAATCCGCTGTTTGCCTGGAGATATTTCTTTCTCTGTGGAGATACTGATTTTGCGCTGAATAGAAGTTTGGCTTTTTTTGATGTGGTTGTATAAAGTCTGAGAGGAACAGCCGCTACAGATTTGGCATTTTTAGCAGCACAAATATAAACCCATGACCGGTACATCTTGATCTGTGCCGCAAAATTCAAGGGATGCGGAAGCCCCCAGGAACCGAAGACGGTCGACGCTAAATTAGGCATCCGTCTCTGTCCCTGGCTCCTCGTTACATCGAAACCGAATAATCTCATAAAACATCCTTACCGCTATTTTTATTCAATGTCAAGATTTATTATTTAACTTAAACTTAAGTCTATTCCAGGTTTTTCTCACACAAACCTAACTTTGCCCCCTCCGCCAACTTCATGCGCTTTGAAATAAGAATACAAAGGGTAGCGGATAATTCCGTCCATGGCGTGATCGTTATATTTCACTGGCTCGTCAAATACATGTCCTGCACGATCTGTCTTATATTTGTAACCCCTTAATTCTTTTAACATGTTTATGCTTTCGTGATAAATATGCAGTTTCAGTCGCTTCACGTAATCCAAGCCATCCTTTATGCTCTTGTCCGCCGGGAAGATATTATACCCAGCTTGATAAAACTCCTCGATCCGGGCAGGCTCCGCCGAATCCGCATATATCTCAACACTCTTGTCGATGTTTAAACTGTTAGTCTTTTCAATTAGTTGCGTGTTAGTCAATTCGCTTTCGTAAATCAATTCCCTTAACCAAACCTCTCGGTCTCTCACTCTTGCCTCGCCAAATGCAGATGGATTATTGAAACCAAAATCCAGACCTCTTACCGCATAGTCGTATGTTTCAGGCCACTCTCTCACAACATCCCAGTTATGAAAGATAAGATTCTCTAACACCCCCCACTCGCCCTCACCGTATACTCGCCACAGTTGAGGGTCTTGCTCTTCGAGTCTCTCCAGAATTTTGATATATGCTTTAGATAAATAAGGATTGTCTTTGTAAGTTGATAGAATGTCCTGGCAATCAGGCTCCTTTTCAATCACTTTGGTTTTTACCCAGGAATAAGAATCAGAAGGATTCAGAGAAAGAAACATCTGGTTAGGCTCTTCCGGTACTGTAGGTGCTGACATTCTCATTTTGAGAATCTGAAAGTCTTCGTTTGTGAACTCATCTGCTTCCTCCTGCCAAACGTAATTCCATTCAGTAGATTTGATTCTTGAAATATATTCAATGCTTGTAAACAACATAAAGTTGTCACCATACTTTATTACACATTCTGTTTTGTTATGGTGGCAATAAGGATAAAAACCATAGTCTTGAAGCAGATCGAGAATGAGCTTGTAAGCTGTGATCCGCAGGGCGGGCATGGTTTTTCGGACTATAAGAAAAGCTTTGTTATGCTGTGAGGTAAACCGCTGAATGAGAAGCTGAGCTATTGAATAACTTTTGGTTGATCTTGCACCGCCCCGGTTGACTAGGATAAACTTATCCGACTTTTCGTTTTCTTCGAATATCCTGGTTACGCCAACCTCACGAACCCTCTTCATCTTTTGTCCTTTCTTACTATTTCTTGTAGTCACCACTTTTGCTCTCTATATGACCCCTTCCCCCCACCTTTTTACAAAACGGTTGTACTGGCTACATGGCGACTTGGCACTTGGCTTTTTTAAGTTACTGAATTTATTCTTAATTTTCATCTCCTAAAAAGTGGAGGATTTTTGCTTAATTCTCTCTTTCCCCTCACAAACTTAATTGGTTCAGGCAAGTTTCTTAAATTTATGTCTGTGGTTTCTCGTTGACCCAGGTACTGCTTTCCTAACCAAATTTGCATCGTATAACTGCCCTCATTAGCTGATTTCCACTGCATCCGACGTAATGACATTTTTCCACTTTCCCGACCTTTTATGAGCAAATCTGCGAAACGCCTTGAGATTGTTGTTTGATTCACGCCAAAAAAATTAGCTATTTCAGATGCAGAACACTGTAACATCGCTAATTTTTCTACTTGACCTTCATCTATTTCTGCTTTTGGTCTGGCCATGATTCACCTTAAAATGTTTGTCTTTATATGGTCTGCGATTGCTTTCATAAGATTCGGGGGTACGCTGTTACCAATATAGTTGTAATGTGCTCTTACGTTTCCAACAAATTGAAATGACAATGGGAAACTCGCTATTATTTTTAGTTCTTCCCTTGTCAATAAACGCTCTTCTTTGTGATGATAAATAACCGGTGTTCTTGATATGGTTCTTGAAGATCGATTTATTGAGTTTCTACTATGGTTGAAATATCTAATGCCATTGGAATATTTTGATGCGCTCTCGTAATCCTTCATTTTTCTCAACAACGGCTTGATAAATCTCGGGGTCATCAGAAAGGCTTCGCTTGTATCTGTTTTCAGTCCATCCAATGCTTTTCTCATTATTGTCGGTCTATTCTGCGGTTTCGGATGACTCGGTTCAATCCCTAAATCCTCCCGAACCCCGATGATAATAACCCGCTCCCTTGACTGAGGTACATTAAAATACTTGGCATTTAAGATTTCACCTTTTGCCTTATACCCACATTCTCGTAATGTTTTGATGATAATCAAGTAAACCTGTTTCATATACCCTTTGACCATGCCTGTAACATTCTCCATAACAAATACTTTCGGTTGTAATTCGTTTAATAACCGAGCATATTCTTTAAAAAGAGAGTTCCGGGGATCATTAAACTTTCGCTTTCCGGCTAAGCTGAATCCCTGGCAATTATGAACTGCAAAATTATTTGCTATATATGATTGATCTTCGTCAATTTCTAAATTGTAAACATCAATAGACTTATCGGAAGTAATTACTGATATTGCTTTTATGGGTATCCATTGCCCTGATTTATCAACAAAGCCCGGCCTAATCCTATCTAATGTTTTCAAAGTAAAACTAATTGAATAGGTATCTTTTACAGTAACATTTTTGCCCATAATAACAGATTTACCGGCAAAATAAAGAACATCCACCGAAGCAACTACTCCAAATACTTTAGCTATCATCTTTGTCATCCCCTGAACTATACTGAGGGATGCCGTGGTCGCCTTTCTTTTAAAACTATTCTTGCCTTTCTTTATATAACATCCATCTCCGGTAAAATAACCGTCAATAAATTCTTTTTGCCATTCAATTGACATTGTATGAAAAGCCGCTGGAATGTATTTGCCATCTGCATATTTACCAATAACTGAACATAATGCCCAAAAATCAATTGATGTTACTGTTACCCTACAACCCCCTTGACCATGGTTTTGAATACAACTATTTAAGTTTAAATCTTGTAATTTATTAGCAATTGGTATAGCTTCTTTTTCATTTACTGAAAAAATAACTTCTCTTCTGCATGGTTTCTCAATTTTTAACATAGGATTATTACCTCTTAAATGACCTTCTGCCAAATAAAATCCTAATAACCATGCCATGGCATTTGTTCTCCAATCTATACAGCAATCACTTTCTATTAATTGCGTTTCAGATATTTCTTTTCCGCTTTGACCTACTTTATTTATTCTTTGTTTTTTAATTATTTTAAGTATTTCTAATGGCAACACTTCCAATATGTGAGGTTCAAGAAGAACATCGCCAATATTTAAATCTTGTGCCTTTATCCACTGAGGATTTGAATATGCTTTATACTTTGATCCGTTCTTTCGGTTTTTACAATCACGAGTTTTTGAAAATCGTTGACGAGCAAAAAATTGATGATCTGGCGTACAAGAAATATCTTCACGTCCATATTTCATTTTTATTTTAATTAAATTACCTAAATATTCTCTCTTATTGACTTTTTTAACCCTCCTGAATTGATTTCTATGAGTCAAGATTTTCATATCAGGTGTTATAAGATCAATAGGTATTATATATTGTTTTGTTGTTATTAATGTTCCCTTGGGAAAGCAGGGGGGCGAACCATCCAAAATATCAAGCTGTCCTTTTTCGATTCCGGCAAGTTTCATACACTCCGTTCCTGTCAGTTTGGCAATATCACCATGATAAACAGAAACATCTGGAAAGTTTAAACGGAAAGTTTTAACCGCATTGTTATCCCATTCAATAGCGAGTAATTCCCTGAATCCAGCCAACTGATATCCAAGGGATGAGCCGCCGGCACCCGCAAAGGTGCTTATAACAGTGGGCTCTACCATTTAAACCCACACTTTGGGCATTCATTTTCTGTATCTGCCATGTCTGCCTCATTAATCGTTTTGTTTTCATCAGGCGGCAACATCCAATCTTCCGGCAAATCAACACCAAAATCATCAAGGGGCAAATCGTCCCATCTACTCAATAAATCCATATCCCACTCACCAAAAACAGAATTATCTTTGATAATAAACTCACGTTTCTGTTCCGGGGTCAGGCCGGTAACGATTTTAGCAAGACATTCTTTTGCACCGGACTTCTGCAAGGCGATCCTCCTCATATTTCCGCCTAAGCACACAAGATCATCGTCAACCACTATCTCCCGTAATTCCATCATTTCAGGGAAGTTCCGAAGAGATTTAACGAGACGATCCATGTCTTTCTCCGATACCCTACGTGGGTTGTCTGGATGGATTTTTATAGAGGAAAGTTTAACTTTTTTGATTTGTACTTTCACGACACTCTCCGCAACCCAGCAATAATTCTTTTCCTGTTCAGGTATTGCTCTATTGCTATTCTGGCCTGGCCAGATACCGAATAAGGATAGTTCTTTTCAGAATATTTTTCGAGCTTTTTCTTCGTCTCTGCATCCAGCCAGACTATTATGGATTTTTTTGGCATTTATGTCCGATTCTCTCTAAGCACCTGTATTTATTCATCTTTTCATCGGCCACATTGTCCTGTGCTGTGACAGTTTGTCCGATTAGTCTTATCTATAATTTATTTTGGCGCTCATGTCAAGGGTTTTTCTAATCTGCCTGATTCCCAAAGATTCAAAGCATAATGTATTTTCATATGCTCGCTATTTGATATAATAGACAAGTTGCTGATATTATTCAGGATTGTTTCACAATTTTTCGAGCTTCCCTACGTGATTCCCTTTTTTTAGATTTTTCTGATTTTATTTTCAAAATATCTCCTTTCTGGACATGATCTGGACCGGATTTCGCATTAATATATCATTAAGAAACACAAACCAAATAACATTAAAAAGGGAGGAAAGAAAATGAACCAGCATAATTATCTTAACGATCTCGACGCAGGGGAAATTATGAGAAAATATGAAATCAGACAAAGTGACGCAGAAGATTCACCGATAATCAAAATGGGAGAATCGCTATTCTATGGCGATGATGAAGATTTGGTCCCGGACGGCTTCATCTTAGATGTAGTCGAAAATAGCCCTGGCCTTAAAAAGGTTTTTGTTAGTAAGGAATAAAGTCAATCATATAATAGCTGTCCTATCGGCTTGACGGGGGAAAGAGGGATGGAAATGAAAAAGGAGGAAGGAAATATGAGTGCGCCAAGCAAAGCTAATATAGGCAAGCTGGACAATCCGGAAAACACCACGATCCTTGAAATAGCACAGACACGAGGATCGGTGTCAAAAACCAAATCAGGCGCGTGGAAATATCTGCTCGCCAACCTGCACACCCCGCAACGAGGTCGAAACAGCACGCAGTGGCAATGGAGGCTGTACCGGGAAAATTGCCGGAGACGCACTGGCGATGGCCGGGCACTGGTACTGGGTTACAGTCTCGATGATCCCAACACTCCGGGCCGCATTATGGATGAGGCGTGGAAAGTAAACAGGCAATGGAACACACAGTGTCGAATCAGTGTTGATAGAGATAATTATGGCGCAATCCGACACAACAGCAACGCCACTCCGGCATCGCGCCCGCGGCAAGAGGTTGAAGAATTGGATGCTGCTCGGGAACTGATCCGGGCCGCCGAGAAAAAAAATGTAATCCCCGGATCATATGATTCTATCGAATATGATCGGAAGGGTCAGGCGGACGGGGACGCTCTGCACCACGAGCTATATGATTTCGGGAAAAACTCTGCGATTGTTTGTATCCGCAGAACCGAGGGCACGCGTTATGGAGTTAGCACAAAATCAAAAACTTACAGTTTAATCGAGA
>JAUWQO010000179.1 GCA_030610995.1 Desulfobacterales bacterium | reverse complement strand
TAAGATATTTGTAGTGCTTCAATAATTAAAGAATACACCACACCCAGAGGAATTAAAAGAACTAAATGGAATAAGAAGAAGTAAAAGGAACTTTAAAGGCTAAAACCCACAACATAATCAGACTCACAACATAACGTCCCTCTGTTTCCTATTTTTAATAAATCTTATTTCTTAACTTTTTGAATTGCCTGTTGGGTAGCGAAAAACTGCGTGGCAATTTTTTTTACACTTTTTGTACCTCCGCCAATGATCAGTCCCGTCAGGACCATATCTACCATCTGAGCTTCTGGATTGTGACCGCCAGATGCAGACAAGAATTCTGATCCAAGTCCGGTGCTTATGGCCTGTATTTTAAAACTAAATGCGATAAGAATACCAACAAGTGTTGAAATCCAAGGTCGAAGCTCGAATTCGGTGAAGTAACGACTTCCTGTTCCGTTCAGCCCTTTGCCGAAATATTTTTGATAAAAACGTGTGTCAAAAATTTGCTCAAGGGCAACAGTCAGAATAGTGGCAACAAAAGCTAGTCTAACTAAGGTAAGCATTACGTCTACCATGATAAATCCTCCTCTGTTTACGATATCTTTTTGTGGAAAAAACCAACCAAAAACCTGCTTTTAGCCGTAAAACATTTAACTACCCCAAGTTATTAAGGAGTCAAAGGGTCAGGTCTGCCTTTGACCCTTAATGATATTATCTTGATTGAATGTTGTTTTTTCCGGCATCATTTCTTTCTTCTACTTCTCGTCGCACTACAAATACATTAAGAATACCAAACGAAATTCGGACTTGCCAAAATCCAACATACTAAAAAAATTAATAGCAGAAGAATATCAAAACCTCAACCAGTTTTCCACACCAAAAGTAAGAAACATGTCTTGACAATTTCTTACTTCCCGTGTAGTTTTAATTATTAAGACGGGCAGGGTGGTCAATCCTGCGTAGAGCTAACCACCCTTTCGGCTGATGTGGCTTCAATGCCATTCAGCTCGATGGAATTTGATTTTATAATCGATGAGGAGACATAAATGCAAGCTGCACAATCAAGGGTTACGTCCAAAGGGCAGGTCGTCATTCCTAAGAGAATAAGGGTAAAATATGGAATACACCCTTCTACATCTATTCGTTGGATCGAAAAAGAAGGGGGCATTTTGATGGTACCGGATTCAGAAGACCCCATTAAGGCTGCACGTGGGATGCTTTCGGGTTCTGGTATTTTAAAGGCTTATCTTCAGGAAAAAAAGCGTGAAAAGGAAAGGGAAAACAAAAGGGCTGGCTATGGCAAAAAGATTCGTACTCGATAGTTATGCCTTAATCGGCTATCTTGAAAATGAACCCTTTTCCGAACGGATAGAGAGACTTCTCAAGCAGGCGCGTAAAGGCGATTGTCGGCTTTATTTACATGCAATTCAACTCGGAGAGGTTTATTATATCACACTTAGAGAACAAGGGCAGAATTCAGCGGACTTGGCCTATTCTAGAATCAAGGCCTTTCCTTTGACTTTTGTCGATCACATTGATGAGAATCTCCTTATAACGGCTGGTACACTCAAGGCAAACTACCCGATTTCTTACGCAGATTCATTTGCTGCAGCCTTGGCCAAAATCCACGAATGCTTTCTGCTTTCGGGAGACCCTGAGTTCAAAGTGCTTGAAAAAGAAGAGATAATTCAAGTCGAATGGCTGAGCTCCGGTAGAAATCCTGAGACTTCGGGGTGATTTGATCAGTCAAATTCATGCACCTAAATTTACTGTATCACAATATTCTAAAATTACATCTAAAAAATCTTGTCCGTATTTTTCTATTTTAGCCGGCCCGATTCCATGTACCTGGAGAAGTTCAGTCGTGCTTTTTGGCACTGATGCCGCCATCTCTTTCAGCGTCCGGTTTGAGGCTACCAGGAACAAGGGAAGTCCTTGCGCCGTCCCAAGCTCTTCTCTTTTTTGACGCAACAGTTCATAGAGCTCCGGAGAAAAATCTGTGGCTACCTCTGCAAAGGTTCTGACCGGTTTCTTGATTTCCGGCAGATTCACAAATGCTTCCTCCTCTTTTTTCATTACCTCAATTCCTTTTTTGCTAAGGCCTATAGTCGGATAAAGATGATCCCCCTTTCGGACAAAACATCCCTGGCGATCCAACTGGTCAATAAGATCAAGAACATCTTCCTGTGTGAAATCAGACAGCAAGCCATACGTGGAAAGTCGATTCATTCCCTGCGAAGTTATCCATTTCATCGCGGAGCCGGCAAGGACTTGCGCCACACGTGTCCGGCCAAACCGGTCCTGCATACGCGCCACGCAGCTCAATATTTTAAGGATTATTGTTTCCTCTTCTCTCTTGTTTGTATCTGTCCTTTTTAGCTTTCTTTGAATGCAGTTGTCGCAGGAGCCGCACTGATCTGTTGCGCTGTCGTCTCCGAAATAGGAGAGGAGAAAATCCCATCTGCACCCTCCAAAATACCCGTAAGCTACCACCTCTTTGAGTTTTTCCAGATCATTTTGTTTTCTTTTCTCAAGGAGTTCAAAGTCTATTTTTAACTCCTCAAAGGTCGCCTGGGGACGCACTATCTTGAGGTCACGACCTGCGGTCGGGGGTATATATGTGATCAATCCGTCTGCTGAAAGTAGTCTAAGGCCTCTAAGAAGCGCAGATTTTTCAAGGCCGGCAGTTTTTGTCAAAAAATTAATTGAAACTTTTCTTCCTTTAGATCCTGCAATTTTTGCCACAACGTCAAATATCTTTTTTTGGACAGGCCCTCTTGGCTTTTCTGCGCCTGCAGCGACAAAACAGAGTCGTCTCCCCGAATACAGCCTTTCCAGAAAACCGGCACGCTCCAGCATTTTCATGACGATCCCTATCTGTCCGGCGCTCTGGGCAGAGCTGATTGTTTCAGAAATTTCATTATTTCCAACGCTCAGATAATCTTTCCCTGTACTCTTTAAAAAGTCAAAAACATCTTCAACTGTTTCCGGCAAAGGATAGTTCATATCAATAAAGAATTCCTGAATATAGTTATCCCCCATGGAAAAAAGGAGCGTGCATATTGACTTTTCCCAATCTCTTCCTGCTCTTCCTATCTCCTGATAATACGATTCTATAGAGCCGGGAAACTGATGGTGAATGACCTGGCGTATGTTTAATTTATCAATTCCCATCCCAAAAGCATTAGTTGCCACAATTATTTCAGAGCGTCCTGTCATGAATCGTTCCTGCACACGATTTCGTGTTTCATCGTCCATACCGGCATGGTATCCTGATGCAGGATGCCCTTGATCTTTCAACAGAGTTGCCACTTCATCCACACCTCTTCTCGTGGCGCAATATACAATTGCAGGAAGCTTCACTGAAGCAAGGGCAGACGCAAGGGCGTCTTCCTTCTCCTTTTTATTTGTACAATGAAGTACTCTCAACAGCAGGTTTTTTCGATAAAATCCTGTTACAAACTGTCGACAATTCGTAAGATGAAGGGAAGATATGATATCAGATATGACGGATTCAGTAGCAGTAGCAGTAGCGCCTAAGATATGATATTGTCCTATACTTTTCAGGATTCTTCCAAGCCGCAGGTAATCGGGGCGAAAGTCGTGTCCCCACTGGGAAATACAATGGGCTTCATCTATCGCCACAAAACTGATCCTGGAGCGGGAAAGGGTATGCAGAAACTCCTTCTGGCGAAACCGTTCCGGAGCGACATACAAAAGCTTTAACTCTCCTGCCTCAAGTCTTTTAAGTACCTGTCTTTGTTCCACGAGGGAAAGGGTGGAATTGATGAATGATGCGGCAATCCCTCTTTTTTGAAGGACATCCACCTGATCCTTCATCAAAGCGATAAGGGGAGAAACCACAAGGGCCGTTCCCTCACTGATTAACGCGGGAAGCTGGTAGCACAGCGATTTTCCTCCTCCGGTTGGCATGACCACCAGGGCATCTCTCCCCTCCAGAACCGTTCTAACCACTTCTTCCTGGCCGGAACGGAATGAGGAGAGATCAAAATATCTTTTAAGTTCGCTTAATAGTTCCATGGGATGGTAAGGGCTGTAAGTTTCCTGAAAGTCTATAGAAATCTAAATGTCTGCAAGAACAACGGTAATATTGTCGTAACCTCCAGCCGCGTTAGCTGATTCAATCAGTTTTTCTACTTTTTGAAGCAAAGGGGCAGTAGAAAAGAGGATGTTCCGGATCTGGTTATCATCGACCATATCCGAAAGGCCGTCTGAGCATAGAAGAAACAGATCACCGGAAAACGTATTACCTCTTATCAAATCAAGAGCTAACTTCTTTTTGATACCGACTGCCCGAAGAATGACGTTTCGAAGAGGATGGTTTCTGGCTTCGGCCTGAGTAATCAGACGCTGGTCTATCTGATTCTGAACAAGTGAGTGATCCTGAGTCAGTTGTTTGAGTTGTCCATCTCTTAAACAATAAGTTCGGCTGTCTCCCATATGACCGATAACAAAACCCTTATCGGAAAAGGCCATCAGTTCTGCTGTACATCCCATTCCCTTGTGATGAGGATTTTTCTTTACATGACTCAAGATTCTTTCATTAGCAAAGTTAAAAGCCCTTTGGACTAATTCGATTATCTCTTTTTCAGATCTGCCGGCAGAGCTTGAAAAAAGCTCTAATGTAGTTTCAGCAAAGATACGGCTGGCTATTTCTCCAGCCGCAGCGCCACCCATGCCGTCAGCCACGAGACAAAAGCCCAGTTCGCTCTTTACCATAAAGCAATCTTCGTTATTTGTGCGTTTAAGGCCGTTATCCGATTTACCGACAAAGTTTATTTCGGGCATATTGTTGCATCGCATAAGTCTAATATGTAACAGTTCACGGTTTACGGTTGATCAAAACATAAAACTGTTAACTGTAACCGACAACCATGAACTGTTACTCAAAAATTTAAGTAGAGTCAAGACTGAGGGCTCGCCAATTCACGATGAGAGTTTAGAAACGGGGAAGTTATTTCGTCCCGGTTCCTAAAAATTTGTTGATTATGGACTTGGCCCTTTTGATGCATCCTTCTTGATGCTTGTCCGGCGGACATGTCTCTTCTTTTTC
>JAUWQO010000070.1 GCA_030610995.1 Desulfobacterales bacterium | reverse complement strand
CCAAGGCGATTCTGGAACATGTGGAAATTCCGATGAAGAGTTATATTATTTTAACTGATCTGGGAATCGATAAGAATAAAGGTTTTGACTTGAGAAAGGAAGATATGCAGAAGGTCAAAGAAGCCATCAAGGATATCTGCGCACGAGAACAGGTTTTTCCTATGGCTCAAATTAGTTCAAGTAGCTGCTGCGATTAAAGGCATTGATGCACGACTTGTAGAAAACCAAACTTACTACACGGAGGAAGAATGAGAAGGAACAGTATCATTGGAGCAATTTTAATTGTTGTGCTCGCAGGAGCTTACCATTTTTACGTTTTACAAAAGACTACAGCTAAACCACCCGACTCGAACACTGAGGAGGATTTTTTAAATGCTTTAAAGAGCGGCAGGCCTGTCCTGGTTGATTTTGGGTCGAATTCATGTATCCCATGCCGCCAGATGAGACCTATACTTCATGAAGTCAAAAAGGAGTATTCAGGGAAGGCTGAAGTCCTTGTGATTGATGTTTACAAATACAAGAGTCTTTCCAGTGAACACAAAATACGAATGATTCCCACTCTAACATTCTTTGATCCAAACGGCAAAGAGGTTCACCGGCATCAGGGATTCATGAGCAAAAAATTGATCCTGGAGCAGTTCAGAAAAATGGGCATTAGTTAATACCCTAATCGAGTCAAAAACCGATTAGGGAGTATCTGGTATTCGGTATTTGGTACTGGTTGAAAGGAATCTTTCGTATTTTTTATATCTCTATGGGTAAAGAGATATAAAATTAGATGTGAAACACCATAAGACCAATACCTGATAACAAATACCCAATACCACCCGATTGAGCTTTGCTCAATTGGGGTAATAGTTAGAGTAAAAGGAGATCTCCATGCTGGAAACTTTTTTTTTAATCGTCAATGAGTGGATTGCGAGCGGCACAACTATTGCGGCATTAGGTTGTTTTTTATGGGGCATGATCAGCGTGGTCTTCAGCCCGTGCCATCTGGCATCGATTCCATTGATTGTCGCCTATGTGGGCGGACAGGAGCGGGTCGTTGAACCCAGACAAGCCTGCATATATTCGGCGGCGTTTACCACCGGTCTTTTTATTACTATTGCACTGATCGGAATTATCTGCGCCCTGCTGGGTCGCATGTTGGGCGACGTCGGCAATTACTGGCATATTCTGATCGGTGGTATCCTGATTTGGGTGGCTCTGGGGATGCTCGGTGTGGAAAAATGCTCCATGTCAGGCAGCCTGCTATACCGCCTTAATTTCAAGGGGGTGTTCGGCGCGTTTGTGCTGGGCCTGGCCTACGGCGTGCTCTCCGGTTCATGTACATTCGGGTTCATAGCGCCGATTCTGGCTATAATTACTGTTCAGCAGAAAATAGCGACAGGAATACTTTTTATCCTGCTTTTTGCCGTGGGACATTGCCTGCCGATTGTGGTTGCTGGAAGCTCTACGGCAGCCGTGAGAAAATTAATGGAAAACAGCGCCTGGCAGGGGGCGGGAAGCTGGTTTCGCAAAGGCGCAGGAGCGTTGATCGGCCTGTTGGGAATTTACTTTGTCATCAGTCCATTCGTTAGTGCATAGGTGAGTCCTCAATAAGTTCCGGCGAGTTACACGATAAAGGACTCGTCCGGAACTTTTTGAGAAGTTACGTGCATAGTCGTATTCTATGGAGGTAGTATATGTCAAAAATCAAACAGCTTTCTTTTTTAGACCCCTTTTTAACTTTTTGGATATTCCTGGCTATATTCGTGGGAGTGTTCTGGGGGCAGGTTTTTCGTAACGTTAAGATTTTGGGGCTTTCCCTATTGAAAATAATAGCATACATATTATGTCTGAACCTGATAGCAGGAACAACATTTGCTGCGGAGCAGTCATACGATTTTAACAAAGTTCCTGCCAAGGACATGGTCACTATGATAGATATGGGGGCAAAGAAATGTATTCCCTGTAAAATGATGGCTCCGATTCTGGAAAAGATGGAAAAGGATTACAGAGGTAAAGCCGCTATTATCTTTATTGATGTTTGGGAGAACAGAGACCAGGCAAGAAGATTCGGTATACGTTCCATTCCGACGCAAATCTTTTTTGATAAACAAGGTAAAGAAGTCTATCGCCATGTCGGATTTATGAGCGAAAAAGCCATCGTTAATCAATTAAAGAAAATGGGAGTCGAAAGTCGAATAAGTTAATGGCCGAGCCCTAAATCCGTGCGGGAAAAATAGCTATCACTTGCCCAGCTAAAGATATTAAGAGGAAATAGATGCTTGAGCCTTTTTTCTGACCATTAATGAATGGATCACCGGTAGCATAGCATTTGCCGCTATGGGATGTTTTTTATGGCCTTTTTATTACCATCGCCCTTATCGGAATTATCTGCGCTGTTTTCTGGAGAACAGCGCCTGGCAAGGGGCAGGGAACTGGTTTCGCAAGGGCGCCAGGGCTGTCATAGGACTTTTGGGAATATATTTTATTTTAAATCCTTTTTTAGTGACTTGAAAATATCTTTAACTAAAGAACTGAACAAACAAAATTAAAACCATTAATCCCAACATAGGATGCATTATCATGAAAGCGGAATCCCGCCGCGCAGGCCAGCCGAAAGGGCTAAACATCTTTGAAAAATATCTCACCATCTGGGTGCTTGTTTGCATTGTCACAGGTATCCTCTTGGGACGGTTCGCTCCAGGAGCCGCAACGTTTCTTGACGGTCTTGCCATTTACGTGGGCGAGTCGCCTGTTGTCTCCATTCCCATAGCGATTTGCCTCTTTTTCATGATGTATCCCATCATGGTCAAGATTGATTTTGCAGAAGTCATCAAAGCCGGCAAAACACCCAAACCTGTTCTCCTGACCCTGTTTGTAAACTGGGGGGTCAAACCCTTCACAATGGTAGCCATAGCCAACTTCTTCCTGGGTTTTCTTTTTTTGAATCTTATAGGTTCCGATGCGGTGGATATCGTAAAAATGCCACCGGCTGCCGACTGGGCAGTGGGATCGGTTCATGGGGCAGGCACGGTTGTGCTCCACGAGGGGATAAAAATGCTCCAAATCCCTCTCTGGCGCAGTTACCTGGCAGGATGCATTCTATTGGGCGTTGCTCCATGTACTGCCATGGTCTTGATGTGGGGATATCTTTCCAAAGGCAATGATGGCCTGACCTTGGTTATGGTAGCCATCAATAGCCTGACGATGCTCGTGCTCTATGGCCTGCTGGGTGGTTTTCTGCTTGGTGTCGGCAAGCTTCCGGTGCCATGGGAAGCTCTGGCGCTTTCCATATCTATTTACGTGGCTTTGCCGCTTGTGGCTGGATATCTGACCCGCAGGTGGCTTATCAATATCAAGGGAGAGGTCTGGTTTCGAGAAAAGTTTCTGCATTTTTTGACCCCAGTCTCTATCACTGCGCTGCTGGCAACCCTGGTGCTCCTCTTTTCGTTTAAGGGGGATATTATTGTGAATAACCCACTCACGATTCTCTGGATTGCCATTCCTTTGTTCATTCAGACTGTTTTCATATTTGTGCTGGGATATGGCCTGGCACGGCTGCTTAAGCTTCGTTACGAGGATGCAGCCCCTGCCTCCTTGATTGGGGCATCAAACCATTTTGAGGTCGCCATAGCTACATCCACCATGCTGTTCGGACTTTCTTCGGGGGCATCACTCGCGACGGTGGTCGGTGTGCTGATCGAGGTACCACTAATGCTTATGTTGGTCAGGATTTGTCTTAGGACAAGGGGTTGGTTTGCTTCATGAAGTACTCCCCTATCTGAATACCGTACTTGTTGGAAGTGTTGATAAAAGACAACTTGAAACCCTAATGGCACACGGCCTAACATCTGAAGAGGCGGTGGATGTTATTGTAAAAGGATAAGGAACAAACATGAAACCATTAAAGAACAAAATCAGGCAGATGGTAAGGGAAAGTTATGCCAGGGTTGCTCAACCCGATGAGTGTCGCTGTTGCGGTGATTCGTCAAATCTTGTGAACATATTAGATCTGGGTAAAAAACTCGATTATACAAATGATGAACTCGCAATTGGCCTGGGAGATGCTAACCTTGGTCTCGGATGTGGAAATCCCTTGAGCATTGCGGATTTGAAACCTGGAGAAACTGTGCTCGATTTAGGGAGCGGAGCCGGCAAACCATAAAATCGACATTGGTGACAGGCGGCACAGTCGTGTATCGGAACACTTGAAGGGGGACCTTTGGAAAACGTGACAAAAACTATTATGAAGAAAACAAATAACGGGATGTGGATGAAATTGAAAGTAACGATGGCTGCTTTATGCTGTCTGCTTTTACTTGCAAGCCATTCTGATGCTGAAAATATTACAAAAGAAAAACCGGTTGCTTTTTTACCGGAGCAAATATTTGAATTTGAGCCGGTTGTAGAAGGAGACATAGTCATCCATGACTTCATTATTCAAAACAAAGGAACGGCGCCTCTTGTTATCCACAAAGTAAGGACTGGTTGAGGGTGTACGGCTGTCTCCAGCGCGAGACAGATCCCTCCGGGCAGCGAGGGAAAGATAATGGTTAAAGTGCATACCCGCGGGTATGGCGGGAAAAAAATCAGGGAAAATGTCCATATTCAAACCAATAATAAAATTCGCCCCGGACTTAGTGTAACGGTTACAGGCTATGTTGAAAAATTTGCAGATATCAGACCACAAAGAATAATACTGAGCGGTTCAGCAGGGCAGACCATAAAAGCACAGGTTAAAATTACCCCGAGAACTCAATACCCGTTTAAAATACTAAGTGCCAGGGCAAAACAGGGGAAATACATCAAATTTCGCATAGCTGACGCCATAGGGTCGAATGCAGGAAGTTATGTGTTGACCGTTGAAAATCTAAAAAAAGAAATCGGGCGATATAATGATGTGATTTATTTAGAAACAGACAGCAATTTACGCCCGGTAATTCCGATCTATGTTGTCGGCAATATTTTAAGCATACCAGCAAACAGGAAAAAGTAGGCTGGAAAAATAATTATGAATCTGGAGAAAGTCCAAATATAAAGCAACCCTGCCACAAATTATGGCCGGGCTGCTTTGCATTCATTATCCTATATGGCTTTACTTTGAGGGCGATTCGGTTTGAAAATTATCACAGATTCCGTCTCCATTTTCATCCACATAATTAGGCTTTTCGACGCCCGCTCTGTTGATAGGGCCGCTTCCATCTCTGAGACCTCTGCGAAAGCCTTTACCTTTGGCCTGGTTACCGGCACCGTAGCCCTTCCCGCGCCCAGCCATCCTGGCTTTTAAATTATCACAGATTCCATCTTCATTTTGATCCACATAATTAGGCCCTTTCTGGGCTGCTGTATTGTCTGGACCACTTCCATCTTTAGCGCCTTTGCCATTGCCGGCGTATGCAAATGAAACAGCCGTCAGCAGGCATAAACAAAGAACAAGTGCTTTAAATAAAGTTTTCATTTTTCTTACCTCCTTATTGTATTAGGATGTTCATCAACCTTCGATGAACTCGTAAAAAGTCACCAATTTAACTGTAGCTGGCTAAGTAAAAAGGTTCATATACAAGGCGTAGTAGTTTTTCAGGACTGAAGGCATACATATAGTATGTCGAGGGTCTGAAAAAATACTACAACACAGTAGATGGGACTTTTTACGACGCCATCACAATTTGCTGCGATTAATAATAATGCCGTGTGATTTTCCAAACTCCATAATTTGACCTGGATCGAACCCTCCTGCCATGTAAAGATTTCTAAATTCCGGTTTGTCAAGAAGGTGTAAAATAAAGCTGATATGCCCGGAATATCCTGTATAATCCAAGCGCTGTAGTTTTTTAACAGTATTTTGAGCCAAATCCACTGCCTGGCGATGAACCGTAGGCCCGCGCCCTTCACATTCTCGTAAGGAATAGAGTTGCCGGCAACTGAAAGGTCGTACATTATATATCAAGCAGGTTTGGTCTTTTTTCAAAAAAGGGCATTGAGCGATTTTCTGTTTTTCCTTTAGCTTCCTGTTTTGGGCGATTTTTTTCTTAACCCCGCTTTTCAAAGGCTTTGCAAAACTATTTACATGCTGCCTGATTATTACCCCTTCAAGTGTTATAATATCCACCGATCCAAAATGTGTGCAGCAGTAAGCACAACCAGGTTTGCAGACAGCCGGCTTTTTATATTCCCGAGCCTCTGTTTCAAACCTGTTATATAACTCTCTCAAGCTCTTTTTTTTCTTTTCAAAGTGCACGTAACCACTCACAGTACCTTTTCAAAATACTCGGTTCTGCCAAAAACCGATAAACTGATTTTGTCTATTATCTCCATCTTTCTTTTTTCATTTTCTATATTAATATGCGGCGTTCTGACACCCTGGAGAATCATAGTTTCCATGTTAGCTTTATCAAGCTGACTGTTGAATTTTTCAGCCATTTGCACATTTTTAAAATAGAATCTCTTTTTGTCCATGAGTGCAGCAAATATATCTACAGCATTTTTGGCTTCATCCAAAAAAGACAGCATAAAATCCAAGCATTCAAAAAAATCGTAGCTGGAGCTGTCCGTTTTTTTAAAGAAATCACATAAGAACAGTAGTTCATTTCCCGATAGCTCACAGGTTGAATTTCTCAGTCTTACCTTAACAAGGGTTTTCGATTTTTCGCTAACATGCTCATCGATTGTTGCTAAAATTCTTTTATCGAGTTTCTTTGAGAGGTTAAGTCTATTTAAAAATTGACCTGCAACCGACTGAGGCATTACAAGCGTCAATTTGCCTTTGTTGTCGGGGAAATGTATAGCCGCTTCGATCTGTCTGAAACAAAGATAATCCAATATTTTCTTTTCATCTTTTCTGCTGTAATCATGGCTTTGCAGAATATTTTCCAGTTGCATCTGTATTGATTCGTCAGGGAAAAAAATAAGCTCTATCAGCGAATCGTTTTCACAGTCGGAATTGTCAGCAATTATTTCTTTGAGTTCATCAATGGAAGGGTTTGAAAATGTTGAATCGATATAGTGCATTACCGCACTGTTCAGGTGTATCCCTTTAAGAAGGATCTTTGCGATTCTTTCAGCTATCAATATGCATTTATCATTTGCGTTCATAACATTTAAGATATCAGTTCACAGGGTTCAGGGCCAGGAAACAGGAAAAGACCAACATTGCAATTAATTTAAAACATAATTTTACTTTCTTATGGACTTTTTGTCAATGTGCGGATTTGACCGATCTTGGAAAACGGTTGATCTGTCATAACATTCAGGTTAGTATTTTTTTAATTTTTCTATAAAATAAAAATGGAGAATAAAGATGGAAAAACAGGAATGGAATCCAGGCAGACTGCTTCAATTGTCAAGTCAGTACTGGGCAACATGCACGCTTCATGCTGCAGTTAAGCTTGATGTGTTTACTGCAATAGGTGACAGGCAGCTTTCAAGCGATGATATCGCACAAAAACGAAATGTGAGCAAAGAGGGAATAACAAGGCTTCTTAATGCCCTTACTGCCATGAATCTGATAGAGAAATCAGATGATAAGTTTTCCAACACAGGTGCAGGCAAAACTTTTCTCTCAAAAGACTCTCCAAAACATATCGGCTATATCATCACCCACCATCGCCACCTGGTAGATTCATGGTCTAAGCTGGATCAGGCTGTTAAGACAGGAGCGCCTGTCAGAGCAAGAGTGTCTCACACAAGTCCGGAATGGCGGGAAAGTTTCCTTATGGGAATGTTCAATATAGGCATGAGTATGGCTCCTTTGTTGGCAGATAAAATAGATCTTTCCGAACGACATCACATGATAGACGTGGGCGGCGGGCCTGGAACCTATGCCATACATTTTTGCCTGAAAAATCCCGGGCTCAAAGCTACGGTTTACGACCTTTCCACTACCCGACCTTTTGCGGAAAAAACCATTGAAAAATTTGGTTTAACCGACCGGATAGATTTCATGGACGGCAACTATGTGGAAGAGGGCATTGAAGGGGTCTATGATGTGGCCTGGCTATCCCACATTCTCCACGGAGAAGGACAAAAGGAGTGTCAGCGGATCATCGAAAAGACTGTTTTGGCCCTGGAGCCGGGAGGTATGATAATCGTTCATGATTTTATTTTAAACAACACAATGGACGGTCCTCTTTTCCCCGCACTCTTTTCCCTTAATATGCTTTTGGGTACGCCTGCTGGCCAGTCATATTCTGAAAAACAGATAACCGATATACTCGCCAAAGCCGGTGTAAAGGAAATCCAACGCATTCCTTTCCAGGGGCCGAATGATTCGGGAATTATTGCAGGTGTAGTTTAATATTAGTTTCAAAGGCTTGCCAATCCTCTGTTAGAAGGGGTTGCTTATTTCCCAATAACTGTTCCGAAATGCCTCAGATTAGGAGGCTGTCCGAGAATTATGTCCGTAACGAAAATGTGTGAGAGCGAGACACAATTTTCGCAAATTTGAGGAGAATAGCAAGCCTATTTGACGAAAATTTGCGGGAATTTGGGCCGTTTCTCACTCTTTTGCAGTAGGATCAGAATTCTCGGACAGCCTCCTATTTTCCTTCTGCATGAAGCCTGTCTTCAAGGCAATAGGGTATATTAGTAGTATTTTCATGAATTGACACCAATGCAACTCCGGACCAGGCGTTGTGTCTGGCTAATCATGTATAGTGGAATAGACAGTATTTGATCAAAATATGACAACTCGTGCATTGAATATCGGACACCAAGCAGTGTTTTGGGATATGCTTTAAGGAAAAGCCTCATGCTCTTCAGTGAACCCCTCGCGCTGGCCTTCACTTCTACTGGTATCGGCATGCCTTCGATTTCTATTAGAAAATCAACTTCAGCAGAGCTTCCTCGGGCTTCTCTTGCCCAAAAATGTAATTTTTTGTCAGAGTAAGGATCCGCGCAGGCAAGCAACTCTTGAGCGACATACTGCTCTGCAACACTGCCTGCATTGATTTGCATAATAGAGTTATCAAGAATAATAGAGTTCTGCACGCCAAGAGCATTTTGCATAAGACCGACATCGAGAAACGCTATTTTGAATTTACGTTCATTGGCAGTTGCCAAAAGAGGTACTCCCGCACCAGATGCGTGGCATATTTTAGACAGGCATCGCGCATCGCATAGCAACCCAAGCGCCTCCTTCAGGAATTTAGCTTCGATGCCTGGATTTACATGTGAATACTTGTAACGCCGACCAACCATTTGTGGGGCGCTGGAATATACTTCTTTCAAATATTTATGTTTTGCGGTTGATGCATACTTGGCAAAATCATCTGTATAAGTCCGAATAAGCCCGGATTGCAGTCTCTGTAATTCTTCCATCAAAACCTTATTTTCAAAGGCATTAACAACTCTGGGCATTCCGCCGACCAACAGGTATTGCCTTAATAGCTGTTCAAGTCTGGTTGCAAAAACCTGCTCCACTCCAGTTTGCAGATCAACCGTATGGATATAGTCTAATAATCTCTCTTCACCAACTGCTATCAGGAATTCTCCAAATGACATAGGATACATATATACGCTTTGCACACGGCCGACAGGCATACGAAAGTCCTCAGCGCGCAACGCAAACTCAATCAACGATCCAGCGCCGATAACATGAAGTTCCGGCATTTTCTCAAGGAAATATCGCAAAGAAGTAATCGCCTTCGGGCATTCCTGGATTTCATCCAGAAATAATAACGTACGTCCGGGGCTGATTGTCATGCGTGTCAGAATGGATAATCGGTCAATGATTCCCTTGGGATCAAAGTCCGAAAAACAGCGGTTCAATTCCGGCTGTTCTTCAAAATTTACAGAAACAGTATTTTCAAACGCTGTTCTGCCAAATTCAGTTACCGAATAAGTCTTCCCAACTTGCCGCGCACCTCTTATTAGAAGCGGCTGCCTGACGCGACTGTCTTTCCATTGTTTTAGAATCTGGTCAATTGCTCGTTTCATAACTTTAAAGATATCTCATATGTCAGAAAAGTCAAGTATATTATGAGAATAAATATCATAAAAGACCGGCATGTTTTACGACTAATCATCGTAAGGGGTCTGTTTGGCATCAAATCTTACTATAGCCATGGGACCTCGGCCACTTTCTCCGGAACATCTTCTTTGGACAAAAAACCAGCTTGACCGCTCTGCAGACAACTAAATCGTCATCCTATGCCCTGCTCAATTCGTGCTCATGCGCAAGACCGACCAGCTCCCGCAGCTTTTTACGAATTGATTTTGCATGTTGATGTGTCATATTTTATAATTATTTCAATATATTTTTGAGAAACCTATAATTTTATGGGCGTTAGTTCCTTCCGACAGATTTTCAGGCAACTTTTCATTTTTATCCGGTTGCAGACTATCTCTAATTTGTCAAGGACGTCCAGAAAAACCTCCCGAATTCATCAATGTTTTTTATTGTAATAATTTGTCTGGTCACTTGCCCCTCATAATCTCTCATCGTTGTGTATGTGACTTATTTTTTCTTTTACCCATGAGCGTACTAATTGAGCCCTGTCGATGCCTGAGCGTTTGGATTCCCTGTCAATTATTCTGACATCTCTGGGATCGAGTCTCAATTGGATTAACTTTTTAGGCGGGCGTGTGAATTTCATTGTTCCCTCCTTCCACCCTTCAAAGTCCTCCGGCTCATTATTATCCCAGAACTTCGCCAGTTTCTCATCATTCATCGGGGGAATATCACTGACTTTCTTGGAGTTTTTCATTATATTATCCCTCTCTTTTTATTATACATTTTTCTTTGATTCTTATTCATGTCCCTTGCAGTAATTATTTTAATGAAGTGGATTCCCTGTTTAAAGCCCAATTTAGTCACTTCTTCTGAAGACAACAATCTAATCAATATCAATAGATATCGGCCTGAAAATGTCTGGCCATAAATAAAATAACAATCACGGTAAGTTATAGAAAAAGCATGAGGATCATCATAAATGACCTCTTCAACTAATATAGTCCGTCTTCTTTTCCAGGGGCTGAATGATTCTGGGATTATTAGAGGTGTGGTTTAGATGTGGTGCCCCCGGCAGGAATCGGACCTGCGGCACATGGATTAGGAATCCAATGCTCTATCCACTGAGCTACGGGGGCAAAAAGTCTATTCGATATATAGTTTTTGCCCTGGATATATTTTGCTTCTTGGTGTCAGGCGGTTGACGCGTAGAAAACGTTCGAGAGGCATATTGTGCAGCTTTGCAATAGTAAAAGGGCTGTCTCCTCGTTTTACCGTATATGTTCCAAGACTTGTACCTGACGCTTTTTCTATATTACGCTCCGGTATCTTCAAGACTTGTCTTATATGAAGCTTTGTTGAAGACAGATTATTTGTTTCCTGAATTTTTTTTGTCGTTGTACCATAACGTCTGGCAATAATCCAGAGCGAATCTCCGCTTTTAACAACATGAGTGGTTGGTTGTCCATATTTTGATTTATTATATATTTGCGGTTTGGGAATAATAGTTCCTTTTTGCGGTATTT
Organism: Desulfobacterales bacterium; assembly: GCA_030610995.1. Taxonomy (GTDB): domain Bacteria; phylum Desulfobacterota; class Desulfobacteria; order Desulfobacterales; family ETH-SRB1; genus Desulfaltia. Next base: position 3,144 of record JAUWQO010000070.1, on the reverse strand, counting down.
TAAGTATTGTTCCGGCAACTATATAATTTCGTTTATATATATTATTTGCCCTGGCAATTTTTGACATGCTGGTCCGGTATTTCCTGGCAATTGTTGAAAGGGCTTCTCCCGGTCTTACCCTGTGCTTTACATAAGCCGATCTTGGTGGAGATGAAACAGGTATATTGTCCAGATTTGCAAGCAGAATATCACCTTTGCCACGCGGAACTTTAAGGGGATATTCATTGCGTGGCAATATGTTATACCTAAGCTCCGGGTTAAGTTGTTTCATGGTTTTCTCTGACAAACCGATTTGTTCGGCTATATCCTTGAGGCGCGCCTGTTTAGTTACAGTAATTGTTTCATATTCTAAAGGTTGATCGAGATCTGTTGGATTAAACCCGTACTTTTCCATATCCTTAATTATATGAAGGACGGCCAGAAATCTGGGGACATATCTTGCTGTTTCTCTGGGAAGCCGTTCATATAAATCCCAGAAGTTATCAAGATAGTTTACATTCTGGCTTCGGATTACACGCAGAACTCTTCCTTCACCGCAGTTATAGGAGGCTAGAACTGTTGACCAGTCGCCAAAAATGCTGTGCAATTCTTTAAGGTATGCTATAGCAGCCTCTGTTGCTTTAAAAGGATCCATGCGTTCATCAATAAATATATCACGTTTAAGCCCAAACTTGTATCCGGTTGACGGTATGAACTGCCAGAGACCGAGAGCTCTTGCCTTTGAAAGTGCGTTTACCTTGAAGCCGCTTTCAATAAGAGGAAGCCATGACAGTTCAACAGGAAGCCCTGCCTCTTTAAGCTCTTCAACTATGTGTTGGCGATACATGCCTGAACGTTTATATGATTCAATGAAGAATTTTTTCTCGTTTCCTTTGGTAAACAGGGTGATTTCCGCCTGGATGTGTTTATTCATTACCATGGGGATGGCATCGTGGTTACCGTTGACGACAATATTTCGAGAAGCGTAGATTTCAAGGATACGTTTTGATATCATAAAACGCAGGTCTTCCCTTTGCTGCACCAGTTCAGGGTCGTCATTGGTATCGATACTCAGAATCAAAGAATAAGCCTGGTCCAAGGCTTCAATGGCATCTTCAAGCTCCCCTTTTTGCCAGAAGTCCTGTGATGCCTGGCAAAAACCAAGGGCCTCGTCCAGGGCCGACTGTATATTTTTTTGAGTGGAGAGATTTTCATCTGCTTTTATGCCGGAACTTTTTGCGGGACTTGTTGTAGAAGCTTTGATTGTATCAATGCTGGTATTGTCGATTTTATCAGGCTCTAAATTTTCAGATTTTTGGTTAACGGAATCCTCTTTGGGGGCTGTTTCTGCTGATACAACTGTATTAGTTCCGGAAAATACTGAATTTTCGCCATGTGAAGGTGAGGTGTTATACGGAGCTTGAACGCATCCATATAAGAGAAGTGATAAAAAGATTGGCATGTAAATAATACGGAAGTTTAGCAAATCAGGTTCCTTAAATAATTTTTTTTATGAATCCAATTTCTTACGAGTTCGTCTTACTTTTGTTAAAAAAATAGTGTTTGCTGTGATTACACAAAAATTAATATGCTTGTCAAGTGGTTATCTTGTAATATGCACTTAAGTTTCGCACCCTTGATTTCTATTGATTCTATCAAAGTCAAGGCGGTAAAGGAGCCAAATTTATTTTGGTCCTTACCGTTTTAAAGGCTTTGATAAATAAAAATGATGCAAAGTTTGCACCATTTCAGATGATTCCAATATGCAAATCCAAAAATACCTGATTTGGCTTAAAAATAATAGAAAATCGAAGATATGATCTAAAAAGCTCTTTATATTACTTATAACTCAGCCTATTGATCAGAAATAGCCGATAACTTAGGTTGATATTTATATTAGTGGCCATTATATATAATACTTTTATATTTATTGTAAAAAATCCTGGTTTGCTCTTAACATCCTTGAAAATTTTACCAAAATTTTACCAAAATTTTAGATGATTGCGCAAAGATTTCGTCTCATACCTTTATGTTGTATCAAATAGTTGGTTATTCTGGGGTTATATTTTGTATGTGCCAGCGTAGCTCAGCTGGTAGAGCTACTGATTTGTAATCAGTGGGTCGGGGGTTCGAGTCCCTCCGCTGGCTCCATTAATGTATTTTTATATATGATTATGATAAGGATGATTATTTAACAAACTTCATTTTATTTTGCAATCAAATATGTAAGGTGGGGTTCCCGAGTGGTCAAAGGGAACAGACTGTAAATCTGTCGGCAAAGCCTTCGGAGGTTCAAATCCTCCCCCCACCACCACCCTCAGACCTAAGTTGAGCGATTTTTTGCGAAGAGACGTGCCAAGAGATTGGCGCAGATCGAGTAAAAAATCGCTCAATTTAGGTCAAAGTAAGTCGTATGTAGGAGATTTCGGTTTACATATCGTTGTCGATAAAATACTACATGACTTCCCGCATTACTCTTACTGCGAAAGTACTTTTTGAGGAAACTTGCTCTTACTGTAACCTAAGTTAAGCGATTTTTTGCGAAAAACGCAGGCATACCCGTGGATATGTCGAGGATTTTTGTGAAGCCTTTATGCGCAAGAGATTGGCGCAGATCGAGTAAAAAATCGCTCAATTTAGGTTTAATATTGTGAATCTTGTTGGGGTGATAATTAAAGTAATGAGACCTTTGAAAAATGTTCAATTTTGCAAAGGTCTCGTGATGACAAGTGGTGTGGGCGGGAGTAGCTCAGATGGTAGAGCTCTAGCCTTCCAAGCTGGAGGTCGCGAGTTCGAATCTCGTCTCCCGCTCCAAACATCGTGATAGTTACTAATGAATTTTAAGGTATTTTAAAAAGAGACCTTTGAAAAATGCCCATGTAGCTCAGTAGGTAGAGCGCTTCCTTGGTAAGGAAGAGGTTCACCGGTTCGATTCCGGTCATGGGCTCCATCGCGAAGAAAATAAAGTAAAAAAGCACAGGAGGGCAATGACATGGCTAAGGAGAAGTTTGACCGGACTAAGCAGCATGTAAATGTAGGAACGATAGGTCATATAGATCATGGCAAGACGACGTTAACAGCGGCGATAACAAAGCATTTAGGATTAAAGGGCATGGCCGATTTTGTGCCCTTTGATCAGATTGACAAGGCGCCGGAGGAGAAGGA
>JAUWQO010000173.1 GCA_030610995.1 Desulfobacterales bacterium | reverse complement strand
TCCAATTTACACTTTTCCTGTCATTGCGAGGGAAGCATGACCGAAGCAATCTCTTGGAAATAAGGGGATTGCTTCGTCGTTCGTTCCTCACTCCTCGCAATGACGGCTCGCAACTATGGGTTTTCGTTCAGACACTAATTAGACATACTATAGTGGGAAATTGTCTTCTTAATTAACACTCAAAAATCTTTTCTGCTTGCTTAATGCTTGAAGCTGATGATATCTGCTATACATCAAATATCTATCCTTATTCACAGACAGTTGCGATATTGATATGAAATTAATACCTCAAGCAGCTTGAAGTAACTAATTCACGAGCCAATTAGGAATTTTTCAGGACCGATTTTACCCCTGATATTTGACGGCACGCCTTCCTTCCATCTGTAGAAGAAATCTCTTCATTTCTGAGCCACCACCGAAATTTCCCACATAGCCGGTGGATTTTATTACGCGGTGACAGGGTATGATAAGCGGAAAGGGGTTTCTGGCAAGCGCCGAGCCAACAGCCCTTGCGGCTTTGGGGGCAAGGATTCTGTCAGCGAGTCGGCTATAGCTTATCACCTTTCCTCTGGGTATCTTTCTGGTTTCAAGTAAAACTTTCTTTTGAAAATCATAACACAGAGCCATATCTATAAATTCAAGCGAAAAACTGACAGGAGAACCCTCCAGGAAATTTTGTATCTGCAGGCAAAGTTTTTTCAGCTTTTCGTGCGACTGTTCTAAGGCGCCCGGAAACTTTTTGCTTATTGTTTTGGTAATGGGAATATTTTTTTTGGGAAGTATGATATGCATGATTAAAGGAGCGGCGTTCTTTTGAACCCATACTATGCCGATTTTTCCCAGAGCCGATGGTATCAGCTGATAAAAAACCCTGAATGTTTTGCAAATCATGCAAATATTCCTTTACATGATAAAAGACTCAATTTAAAATTGACCCATACTATGAAGTATAGTTTATAATTAAACGTCTTGGAATTTCAATCCGCCTACGGCGGAAAATACCAGCAACTTTAGTCGAGTAGTTAAATAGTTCCGCCAGAGCGCTTTGGCGGACTTTGGCGGATTCCGCCTGAGGCGGATAAGGATACTTGAACCACTCGACCATTCAACCAATTCTCTACTCGACCAATTTGTGAGCGAAGCGAACTAAGTTCAATAATGAATTTAAGAAAAAATACAATCCCGAACAACGTAAAAAAAATACATCTTATCGCAATATGCGGCACAGGCATGGGTGCGCTTGCCTGTATGTTAAGGGATCTTGGTTTTGAAGTCACAGGCTCGGATCAAAAAATATATCCGCCCATGAGCGATTTTCTTTCTCACAGGCGCATAAAGGTTGCCGAAGGTTTTAATGAAGATCATATTTTATATGGCCCGGACCTTGTTGTTGTCGGAAATGCCGTAACAAAGCAAAATCTAGAGGTTGTTAAAATGCAAAACATGGGGCTTCATTTTTGCTCCATGCCCCAGGCAATCAACAGGTTCATTGCAGACAACAAAAAGAGGATAATTATTGCCGGCACTCACGGCAAAACAACCACTTCTTCTATTGTATCCTGGATCCTTTATAAAGCAGGTCTTAATCCTTCCTTTATTATTGGCGGAATTTTGAAAAATTTCAGCAGCAATTATCGTTTAGGCAATGGAGAGTTTATTGTAATCGAGGGGGATGAGTACGACACCGCCTTTTTTGATAAAGGGCCGAAATTTTTACATTACGATCCTTTCATGGCTGTACTTACAAGCATTGAGTTTGATCATGCCGATATATTTAAAGATATCACCCAGGTCAGATATGCTTTTGATTCTTTTATATCCGGTATTTCTAATAAAGGAAAGTTATATGTTTTTGATCAAGATGACAACATTTCCGATCTGATCAAAGGCAAAAAATGCCATGTTGAAAAATATGGTAAAGATACAGGATCAGACTGGCGTCTTGGCGCTGTTTCCATTGATCCGCCACGGTCTGTTGTTGAGATTATTAAACAGGGTATTTCCTTTGGGACCTTTAAAACAGAACTTATGGGAGAGCACAACCTGCTGAATGCATTATCGGCAATAGCAATAGCCGATTCTTTGATGATACCGGTTGATATTATTTCAGAGGCGCTTGAAACATTTGAAGGAATCAAGAGACGTCAGGAAGTCCGCGGACAAAAAAGAAATATTACTATAATTGATGATTTTGCGCATCATCCTACTGCTGTGAGAGAAACAATAAGGGCGGTTAAACCTTTTTATCCTGATGGCAGGTTGGTGGCTGTTTTTGAGCCAAGGACCAACTCCAGCATGCGCAGAGTATTTCAGGATATTTATCCGCTTTCATTTGATCAGGCAGATGTTATATGTATCCGCAAACCACCGCTGCTTGAAAAAATCCCTCCTTTAGACCGTTTTTCTTCTGAAAAGCTTGTAGATGACCTGAATAATCGCGGCAAGAACGCACACTATTTTCCGGAAACAGAATCAATTATTGATTTTTTGGTCAAAGAGGCAAGGCCGGGCGATGTTATCCTGATCATGTCAAACGGCGGGTTTGATAATATACATGAAAGGCTGTTGAAGGCGTTATGATTTTTTACTTCCCATGCCACCTGATTTGGCAAATTTGTGGTTCCTGAGGTTCCGATTATCAGCAATAATTCGGTCTGTCCGGCAACCTCCAAGGAGCTGTGATAACGATAATGTTTTTGAAAGTCCCGTGCCTTGAGGGTTGAGATCGTATTTATGTTGTTTTACGGAAAAATCCCGAAAAGATCGGAATTGGGAACTGTGTTTTTAAACTCCATTCTCCATGGTCTTGATATCTTTTTTTGATGTATTTGCGTAAACAGATGTCAGCTAATGCGCTAATCAAGTGTGACACCTTTTTTTCTGTGGAATATCTTGGTTGGGGCTCAGGAGCGGTTTGGAGAAATAAAGGTAGGGCTCGCCAAAATACCCTGCCTTTTAGAATGAACTGTATTTCAGCTATGTGTCGGTAATTATTTCACATCTATGGTTATCTGTTTTGGTTTCTTTTCTTCCGGTTTTGGAACTTCCACCGTAAGGATTCCGTCTTTATAGGTCGCCTTAATATCCTCTGGATTTACAGTTGTCGGCAGCGTAAAAGATCTGTGGAATGAACCAAAACTTCTTTCCCTGCGGCAGTAGTTTTCTTCCTTAATCTCTTTGTCAATGGATCGCTCACCCTTGAGAGTCAATACATTATCCTTAACATCAACAGTAACTTTTTCCTTATCTACTCCGGGAAGCTCGACTTTGAGAATAATAGCGTCATCAGTGTCATAAATGTCTACCGTCGGCTTCCATGAAGCCAGACTAACTTCTTCATCAAAGTCCTTTGAACGGAGAAAAGCTTCATTGAACATACGATTAATACGGTCTTGCAAGGTTGCTACATTTCTGAAAGGATCCCATCTAACGAGAGTCATAATAACACCTCCTTATTATATTCGATTGATTTTATATTCCGGCAGCAAAACAACCATACCGAGATTATTTGTTATATCAAGCTGTTAAGCCATTTACTGCTGTCTCTACCCAAAAATAATCATTACGAATGTTCTGTCAAGAAAAAAAATCGTCACTCCGGTGAAAACCGGAGTCCAGACCCGCCCGCCTCGCCTGAGCGGACGTCTTGACCTGCGGCAACAGCCTCTTTTAGGCAAGAGCGATGGCGGGCAGGTGATCTGCAACCAGTTGAAAAGACTGGATAGCGCTAATGGTTAGCGCTTCCGCTTCACTACGTGTCACTTCGTGTCACTACGTGTCCGGCTGGAGTTTATCCCGCACTTGATGCGGGGCCGGCAGGACACCATACAGGATGCATCAAGTTATGTGAAGAAACTTTTTCAGGCAACAGGAAAATCATTAAAGAGAATCGCTTCAGTTGCGAGCTATAACTCGATGAGAAAGGATTCCGAAGCAAAATGCCTTTTTGTGTTCTGCCCGGAAGATATTGATCTGGCAGCCAGAATTTTCAAAGAATAGACAACAGTGTGATTACAGTCTTCAGCCAGATGACTCCACCTTCATAATCAAGCCCTGTTTTAGTAAAAATCTAATCACCTCATCCACTGATTGCTGCAAACCGAGTTTGTCTGTTTCAATAATAAGTGATGGATGTTCAGGCTCTTCATAAGGAGCAGAAATGCCTGTCAAGTTCGTTATTTTGCCTGTGCGGGCTTTTTTGTAAAGGCCTTTTGGATCACGTTTTGCGCATCTTTCAACGCTACATTTGAGATAAACTTCATAATAAGGCCAGCCAGCCATTAACTTACTCACATATTCCCGACTTTGCTTATATGGGGCGATAAAAGCGGCAAAAACAAGCAGACCGGCATCCACCATAAGTTTCGCCACTTCGGCAATGCGCCGGACATTCTCTTTTCTGTCTTCAGGACTCAAGCCTAAGTCCTTATTCAAGCCGGTCCTGATATTATCTCCGTCAAGCACATAGCTACGCACGCAAAGGCTATGCAGCTTTTCTTCAACAGTATGGGCCAGAGTAGACTTCCCGCTCCCTGATAGACCAGTAAACCAGATCAGACCACCGCTATGGCCATTTAAAAGTTCTCGATCAGCGGTGGAAACAGACGATGGCGATGGAAAAATATTATGTCTTCGCGGTAAGCTCATTAGTTGTTTCTGATACTAAGAATTCGTACAAAACAGATCAAATCAGGGTAACACTTTCTCCCCTGAAATGCAGGAGGAAGTGTAATAAGCAAGAAGCAATTTAGTCAAGAGCAAAAACTTAACAAGGGGCTTAAGGGACGTACTCAACTTATCAACTTATTTGCCAGTTAGCGAATATTTCTTAGCCTTTGCCAGCTTCTCGCCTCGAATTACCGATTTACCGACCTGCCTGTGCGATGCACGCAGACAGGTGGCCTGTACCGATATATGATGCAGAACTCCCGGAGCATCGATTCGTGATTTTCTCGGCATACAATTCAAACAACATATCCCCAGGCAAGAATCAAGTTTAATAGTTGAGGATGTCCCCTTATCATATGCTGGAGGTCCCCTTCTACGCTTTAATCAATATCTCCCATGTGAATTATGATTTCTTTTTGTGATTTCGAAAGTTTTTTAATTTTTTGTTCCATCTTTAATGCCGACGATTTGCTCCCTGTTTTTTTTTGAAACACCAACTCAAGAGGGCCCCTGCCACGAAGATATTTCGCTCCTTGTT
>JAUWQO010000094.1 GCA_030610995.1 Desulfobacterales bacterium | reverse complement strand
TTATAAAAACGGCTGAAAAATGAATAACCACCTGAATATATACCACATATCTTCAAAAAGCCGGAATGACGATATAATCATGCAATTTCAATAAGATAGGAAAACACACAACATAAGGGACGCCCTTTAGTTTTGCAGTTTGCAAATTATCATTAATATGCCAAGCGGTTATCATGCCAAGAAAATCGAGGATAGATGCGCCTGGCGTTTCATCATATCATAGCACGTGGGATTGAGCGTTCTGAGTTTTGGCTGGGCGCTTATTCCAAATCATTTTCAGCGGCGTAGTGATTTGACCGGTGGTGGTTTAATTCGGAATATCAGATGAACGTATTCTTGGTGATGGTGATTTTGTTGAACAGGTGTTAGCGGCATCTAAGGAACAGACGGGGAAAAAGTATAAGTTGATTGCCGAAGGTTATGACCTTGATAAGATTGCCTCAAAAGTGTGTGATCTAATGCAGCTTGAGCCATTTAACATCTGGGCTACAGGTAAGAACGCACACGGGTTGAGGCAAGAAGTTTATTATGCTATTGGGCAGTAAGAGATCTTGGCATTAACATGGCTGAATTAGCAAGGCGATTAAATCTTTCCTTATCAGGGGTAAGTTTGTCTGTGAAGCGAGGAGAGAGAATAGTACAAGAAAAAGGCTACAAACTAATCGACCATTAGGCCTAAAACTCCAAAACTAAAGGATGTCCCCAAGTCCAGCCTGATAAGAAGAAAGACGGAATTAGCGTTGAATTCGATTTTTAATTCGATCATTAGTGGATTTTTATGAAAATAATTCTAATTGTAAGTTAGTTTGTCCTTTTTTCTTATTCAAAGTTTTTTTGGCAGCTTGAATATTTTTTTGATGTTCAATGCTATCTGATGAATTCAAACCAAATTGAGCAACCCAGTCTCTACAAAATATTTCTTGTGGTTTTTCTGAATATGACACTTCTATTGTATCATTATCTAATTTTTTTGCTTTTTTTAACTCATTAATAATCAAAGCTTTTTCCTGATTTGTCATAACAGGAAACCCGTAAAATTCATTTACATATTTCAAGGCTCCTTTTGATTGAATTCTATCTGCAACAAAATTAATATGTTTGTTTATTCGATCTCGGATATATTTATTAGAAGAATCAACAATATTGTTTTTTATTCTAAAAATAGTATCTCTCAGGCTTTGATCTATTTCATAGCCAAAACTATTTCTGCCAGACGTCATCGCCGCCGCCATAGTAGTGCCGGTTCCAAGGAAAGGATCAAGAACAGTATCTCCTTTTACTGAGAACATATTAATAAGTCTGTAAGCTACCTCGAAAGGATATGCTGCACTTCTTGATCTATCTTCACCATTACCCAATCCCTGAGTAGTTCCCTTGATATCCATCCAAATATCTGAGAAAAGAATATTTCTTTCTTCCCAGAATATGGCGCTCTCTCGTCTGTTTCTTTTTTCATCGGCATTGATAAATTCGCGTTTTGCATCTTTCCGTACAATCAAAATATATTCATGTTCGAGAGTAACGTACGCACCTGCCGGCAACATTCCAGAACCCATGAATTTATTGGGTGCGTTTGTTTGTTTTCTCCACAAAATATTCGGTAATGCATTAAATCCGATTTTTAATAAATGATACAAAATTCTCGTATGATTTGAGTACAAACAGAAATTATCATTTATAGTTCTTGTTGCATCTCCAATGTTTATACAGGCAAAGCCTCCGTTCTTCAGAACCCGATAAACTCCATCCCACACTTTATCCAATTCCCTGTGCATCAATTCAAATGCTTTTGAACCGGCAAAACAATTTAATGCATTTTTGATGGAAGAGTTTTGAGAGGAAAATATATCATCCCACATTTTTATCATTGGATATGGCGGCGATGTAACTATCAAGTCAACACTGCTTGCAGGAATGGATTCCATGTCTCTAGAATCATTAAATATTATTTTATGTGTCGTTTTCATTGACATTCATCCGATTTTCTTAATAAAAAAGGTTAATGATAAATATATTTTCATATTTATTAAGTCAAGAATACATTCTTTCATAAACTATGATAATTGTATTTGCTTTATTTTCATTTAATATAGGAGCGTTAATATTACCATATAACAAGGCGGATTAAGTCCGACTGAAAAAGCCGATGCAATTTCTATTCTGCATAGTTCATTGTCAAACGTGCCTTTAGCCAATGCCTTCTTGGCTTTTTCATCGGCTTATCCGCAACGCTACAAGAAACAAGAGAGGTGCCAAATGAGTTTTAGATTAGAAGAAATGACAACGGAAGATAAATTAAGGGCAATGGAAATCTTGTGGGATGACATTTGTCGGAATTTACCAGATTTCTCGTCACCTGCATGGCATGAAAATATTTTGAAAGAAAGAGAACAAAAATTAAGAGAGGGCAAAGACAAATTTGTTGATTGGGATCAAGCTAAAAAAGATATATGGGCTTCGGTTCAATGAAAATCAAAATACTTAAATCAGCAAAAGATGATTTGAAAGATGGTTTTCATTTCTATGAATTCCAAGAGAGAGGTATTGGCAAGTACTTTTTAGATGCTCTTTAAGCCGACATCGAATCTCTCAGGCTATTTGCCGGAGTTCACAGCATTCATTTTGGCAAATATTATCGCCTTCTTTCAAAAAGATTTCCTTTCGCGGTCTATTACCGTATCGAAGAAAATGAAGTAAGGATTTATGCTGTAATAGATTGCCGAAGAGATCCAGCTTGGATAAGGCGGAGATTGCAATAATAAAATAGCGAACAAGGCGCAGTGGATGCTTAGGCCTTCGCTTCGCTCCATCAACCCAATGATGACCGTATTTATCGGCGGCTCCTGAAGAATAACGAGACTGAGCAAGACCATTCAAAGCAGGTTAGATAACATTATTGACAAAGGCTATAAAATCCTATTTTTTGATAAGATGAACAAAATTAATAGAATAAATAAAGATCACAAATCATGTAAATCCCGTTAATCCTGTCAAAAGAGTCCGCCTAAATATGCTTAGAGAGCTTTCCATAAAAAATTTTACTATAATTGATAAGCTTCATATAAGTTTTTCAGATGGATTTACCATATTAAGCGGTGAAACAGGCGCTGGGAAGTCTATAATAATAAATGCGGTAAATCTGCTGCTTGGCAGCAAGGCAACGGCAAAGTTAATCCGCACAGGATCTGAGGCAGCAGAGCTTGAAGCATTATTTCAAATTACACCGAAAAGCAGATTAGCCAAAATCATGAAAGAGAAAGGTTTTGATGAATCTGAAGAACTGGTGATCAGAAGAATTATTTCCCGCAAAGCCAGACACGGAATATATGTAAACGGACGTCTTGCCACCATACAGATGCTGAATTCAATAACAGAAAACTTAGTTAGCATATCAGGTCAACATGCTCATCAAGGGCTTTTAAAAGAGGACCAGCATCTTTTAATCCTCGACCGGTTCGGCGGTTTGATGCCTCAGAGAGCCGAGGTTTACAGGTATTATCATGAAATAGTTCCAATGATAAGGACGCTGCAAGAATTGAAGGTTGCCGGAGATCAGCAGGATGAACATATCAAGTTGCTTGAATTCCAAAAAAAAGAGATAATCGATGCCTCTATCAACCCTGGTGAAGATAAGGCTCTGGAACAGAAAAGAATCCGGCTTAAAAACGGGGAAACCCTTTACCAGGCGGTTCATAGCAGCATTGAAGATCTCTACAGTGCCGAGGGAGCGATAGTAGAACGTATTGTAGAGGTGAAAAAGAGGCTTGAAAAGGCGAGCCTGATCGATCCCGCGCTTACTCCACAGGCGGAAGGGCTAACTAAATCAATATTCAACCTGGAAGATATTGCTGAAGGGCTTAGAGAGTATCAAAAAAACATAGAGATGGATGAAGGGCTTCTTGAGCAGGTTGAAGAGCGTCTTGACACCCTTCATAAGCTAAAGAGGAAATACGGGGGATCACTTGAGGCGATTTTTGCATATCTTGAGTCAATAGATAAAGAGCTTTCAAAAATAGCAAATCTATCTGAAAAGACAGCCGAGACAGAAGCAAAGCTGGATAATTTGCATGCCAAATTAGTGCGCTCTGTAGAGAATATTTCAAAAAAAAGAAAAGAGACGGCAGATATCTTGGCTAAAAAGGTGGAAAAGGAGCTATCCTTCCTTGAGATGTCTCAAGCAAAATTTAAAATATCACTTCAATCAATGCCCCCAATTAATGCTCCGATAGAGGAAAATATTAATTCATATCTTACTTATGATAATAAAGCTATCAGTGAAACCGGAATCGACCGGGCTACATTTATGATAGCGCCGAATGTCGGTGAGGTTTTAAAGCCGCTTTCAAGCATTGTATCCGGAGGCGAACTTTCAAGGGTGGTGCTTGCCTTAAAAGCCATTCTGGCCAAGACAGAATCGGTTGAAACCGTTGTTTTTGACGAGGTTGATGCCGGGATCGGGGGAAGCGTAGCCGAGGTCGTGGGGAAAAAACTGTCTTCCCTTGCCCGTTATCATCAGGTAATCTGTATAACTCATTTGCCCCAGATTGCAAAATTCGGGGACTATCATTTCAGGATTTCAAAGCATGTATCTCGCAAAAGAACCATAACCGGCATAAAGCCGCTTGGTGACAAAGAGCGGGTCAAAGAAATAGCCAGAATGTTAGGCGGAGTGGAAATCACCAGGGCTACCCTTGACCATGCGCATGAAATGCTTGATAAAGCCGTAAGCCGGCCATTAGACAAATAACTTATCATTCGCTTAAAAAAAGTTGTGTATTGTTTAATTACCAACCACAACATATTGTGCTTCATGTGATATGGCAACATAAATCAAGAATAACGAAAAAAGATGAACGTCCAACATCGAACATCGAACATCGAACGTCCAACATCGAATAATGATGTCGCTCCGCTCTTCAAATTATTTTACAATAGAGATAAATCAAGAACAACACAGGCATCTTTCATTTGCCAGTTTACACTTTTTTGATGTCGGTTCTTGCCTGGTTCCCATGCTCCAGCGTGGGAACCCGTATGGTATGCGTTCCCACGCTGGAGCATGGGAACGAGAAATCCGCCAAAGCGCTCTGGCGAAACAACCGTGAACTGTGAACCGTGAACGATTACCAACAAATGAACTTACTTATTAGCATTCCACCTTTTTTGACATTGTGCTGCTTTTTAGGGCTTGCTGTTTTAACCGTTATACGTGGACGCAGGACAAAAATAAATGTTCTGTTTTTTATTACCTGTATACTCGGTTCTTTTCTGTATATAGACATATTATTTGCATTTAACGTGAAATCCGCCGACCTGGCGCTGACAATCAGCCGTATAGATCATCTTTTTATAATTTATCTTTTTCCCATATATATCCACTTTTTTCACTCATACCTTCACATTTCCGGCAAAATTTGGCTTGTCCGACTCGCATACGCTTTTGCCTTTATCCTTATGTGGTTTATTCCCACGCCGCTTTATATCGAGTCTATGCAAAAACATTCATTTGGTTTTTTTGCAAAAGGCGGGGTGCTTTATCCTCTTTTCGGGATCGGCAGTCTGTGTCTGGCTATAATTGTTCTTACACTTATCTTTCAGGCAATTCGCAATGAAAAAAACAGCATCCGGAAAAACAGGCTGAAATATGTTTTTGCAGGATTTGGAGTCATGGGGGTTATGAACGGGCTGAACGTCCTTCCGATCATGGGATATTCAATATATCCTCCGGGCAGCTTTAGCTTTATTCCTCTTATTGTTTTTGCAATAGGTCTTTTTAAGCATGATCTGCTCGACATGGGGATACTTATCAAGAAGAGCCTGGTTTACTCGCTGATAACAGCGCTGCTTACCTGCATGTATGCCATTATTATTCTTTTCGCAAACAGGCTTTTTGCAGATTTTGATTTTTCCGATTCAATATTTTTCCACCTGCTCTTTTTTCTTCTGATTGCTTTTGCAATCGGGCCGCTAAAAACAAAAATACAGGGACTGGTAGATAATATCTTCTCAAAAGGAAAGTATGATTATCAAAAGACAATCAAAAATGTAAGCCGGATGATAGCCTCTGTTCTTAATCTTGATGAAATTGCCAAACATCTTATGGATACGGTTGTAAATGTAATGAAGGTTGAGCACTGCGCCCTGTTTTTATGCGACTTGTCGGAGTCCGGGTGTAAACATTTTGCGGCCAGGGGAAAATATTGTAATCTCGCAAGTTCTATATCAATGGCTGATATCGATTCCATTGTTCAATATATTAAAAGACAAAGGCAGCCGTTAATAAAGAAAAAGCTTATGGAACGATCAGGAGAGCCTGATATCCCGGACGTGCTTTCAGATATGAACAGATTATACGCAGAGATAGTTCTTCCAATGATTTTCGAAAAAAGGTTAAGAGGATTCATTGTCCTGGGTGAAAAGCTTTCCGGGGATCTTTTTACATCAGAGGACAGGGACCTTCTTGAAACCCTTGCCAGCCAGTGCGCGCTGGCCGTTGAAAACGCGCGATCATACAAACTGATAGATGACCTTAACAAAAATCTTGAAAAAAAGGTTAGAAAAAGGACTTTGGATCTTCAAGAGGCTCTATCTGAAAAGGAACGGACTCAGGAGCAATTAATACGTTCTGAAAGCCTTGCCGCAATTGGACAACTCGTGGCAGGGACCGCCCATGAGCTGAACAACCCGCTTACAAGTGTTACAAGCCTTATACAATCAACAATAGAGGACCTATCTCAATGGGATAACAGCACACCTTTGGACCAGGATTTGATAGATGATCTAAGGTTTGCAGACAAAGAGCTGGGCAGAGCAAGGTCGATAGTTGCAAGCCTTCTGGGACTTTCCAGGCAGACTCAAACCTATGAAGAGGCTGTTAATCTGAATTTGGTTATACAGGATGCGTTAAGGATATTACATAACCAATACAAGGATCGTGATATAGAAATAGTTGAAAATTATGACCGGGATTTACCTGATGTCGAGGGAAATTTCGCTAATCTCGGCCAGGTAGTGATGAATATTATTAAAAATGGGATTCAGGTTGTTGAAGGCAAAAAAGGATTAATATTGCTTACAACCCGTTTTGATAATGATACAAAGCATGTTGTCTTTGAGTGCGAAGATAACGGCCCGGGCATTCCAAAATCTCATCGACAGGATATCTTTAAGCCGTTTTTTACTACAAAAGAGGTCGGCAAGGGAACAGGTCTTGGGCTATACATTTGCCACGAAATTATACAGAAACACGGCGGCGCCATAACAGTTGAAGATTCTGACAGACAGGGGAGTAAATTTGTCATCAGTCTTCCTGCATCGGGAAATTAGGCTACCAACTTAAGCCGGGACACCTTGTAATCTCAAAGAGTAATCTCAAAGAGTAATTTCAATAAATTATGTAGGGTGCATTATATGCACCACTATGGTGCATAGAATGCACCCTACAGATATGTTATGTCAATTTTGCACAATTGATGTTTTACGATAATCAAGAACAAAAAGTTTGAAAATGTCCCGCCGTAAGTTAGTAGCCCTCAATCCCTCAATCCCTCACACAGGTATATTCCCGTGTTTTTTAGGAGGCCTGGTCTCCCGCTTGCCGCACATTACCTCAAGGGCATCGATTAAACGGGGCCTTGTTTCTGCCGGCACAATCACGGCATCAACATAGCCCCTGGTTGCCGCACAATAAGGATTTGAAAAAAGATCCTCATATTCTT
The DNA here is from genome assembly GCA_030610995.1 of Desulfobacterales bacterium. Taxonomy (GTDB): domain Bacteria; phylum Desulfobacterota; class Desulfobacteria; order Desulfobacterales; family ETH-SRB1; genus Desulfaltia. The sequence goes on along the minus strand of JAUWQO010000094.1, from coordinate 3,111 downwards.
CAATTTTTTCTTTGCGCATTGCAACAGGATCTTCAGCCGCCTTAATCACTCTACGATGAATGATATTAGCCGCCCCCTCGGCCCCCATTACAGCAATCTGGGCGCTTGGCCACGCAAAGGCCATATCTGCGCCCAGATGTTTTGAAGACATCGCAATATAGGCGCCTCCGTAGTCCTTGCGGGTAATAAGAAGCATCTTCGGAACCGTTGCCTCTGAATAACACCAGAGCAGTTTTGCGCCGTGACGGATAATCCCTCCCCATTCCTGCTGGCTTCCTGGAAGATAACCCGGCACATCGGCTATGGTCAGTATCGGGATGTTAAAGGAATCGCAAAAACGTATAAACCGCGTAGCCTTGTCCGAAGCGTCAATATCGAGGCATCCGGCCAGAACCTTGGGCTGATTTGCGATAATGCCTATACTTCTCCCATTAAGCCTGGCAAAACATACAATTATATTCTTAGCATAATGCTCATGCGGCTCAAAAACTTCACCATTATCAACAATCGAACAGATAACATCCTTCATGTCATAGGATTGATTGGGATTGTCCGGAATAATTGCATTAAGAGACGGATCTGTCCGGACCGGGCTGTCTCCTGTATTCACTAAAGGCGGATCCTCCATGTTATTTGACGGCAGATATGAGAGGAGTTGTTTTATTTTATTTACGGCGTCTTCATCGTTTTCACATGCAAAATGGGCGACCCCGCTTTTTTCGTTATGCGCCATGGCCCCGCCGAGATCCTCAAATGTAATTTCCTCTCCTGTCACGGACTTTATAACCTCTGGACCGGTAATAAACATATAGCTGCTGCCCTTTACCATGAAAACAAAGTCGGTCATGGCCGGCGAATAAACCGCTCCTCCGGCAGTGGGCCCCATAATCGCTGAAATCTGGGGAATAACTCCGGAACCGGCTGAATTTCGAAAAAAGATCTCACCGTATCCTGAAAGGGCATCAACCCCCTCCTGTATCCTGGCCCCTCCTGAATCGTTAATGCCCACAAAGGGCACCCCTGCCTTGAGGGCAAGATCCATGACCTTGCATATCTTTTTTGCATGCATTTCACCCAGACTGCCGGCTCTCGATGTAAAATCCTGTGAAAAAGCAAATACATGCCTTCCATTAACAAGGCCATGACCTGTTACTACTCCGTCAGATGGAATTTCGACCTTTTCCATGCCGAAATTTACGCACCTGTGCGCAACGAACATGTCGATCTCACGAAATGTATCAGGATCAAATAAATGCTTTAATCTCTCCCTCGCTGTCAGCTTCCCTTTCTCATGCTGTGTTGCAACCGCCTTTTCGCCGCCCATCTTCAGGATTTTCTCTTCCATCTCCCTTAGATGCCTTGTTTGATCTTCCACAATCCCCATTATCTGTTTCCTTTCACTTCAAGGTGTTAGGTGTTAACTAACTGATGTTCTTCGTGTTTTGCGGCGTACACCTTGAGAAGAGACGTGATTAATTTTGAACCGCAGAACCGCAGAACAAGGAACCGCAGAATGTCGAAGTAAAAAACTTCATAATTCGAAATTCCTTGTTCGATATTCGATATTCAAGTCCCTTTAATCCTTTAATCCCCTAATCCCTGACCTCTGACCTCCGGCTCCTAATCCTCTAATCCTCTAATCCTCTAATCCTCTAATCCTCTAATCCTCTAATCCTCTAATCCTCTAATCCTCTAATCCTCTAATCCAAGCAGCCTCTGCGCCGCATTTGTTGGAGCAATTACACCTTTTTCCACATCTCTTTTCATCTCCGGCAGCAGCCTTTTAACACCAGGATTATTATAAAACCGCTCTTTAAGCCCTTCCTCCAACAAAGACCACATCCAGTCAACAGCCTGTTTTTTCCGTTTTGTCTCTAATTCGCTCGTGGCAGTAAGTCTTTGCCTGTGATCTAAAACAGTTTCCCATATATCGTCAATACCGGTCGTTTTAAGGGCGCTGCATGTGAAAACAGGAGGCGTCCATGTCGGAGATGCAGGGCTCAACAGGTGCAGGGCGGTTTCATACTCCTTTTTTGCCCTTTTTGCTCTTTCAACATTGTCACCATCCGCCTTGTTTATGGCTATGGCGTCAGCCAGCTCGGAAACCCCTTTTTTGATCCCCTGAAGTTCATCTCCGGCCCCTGCCAGCATAAGAACCAGAAAAAAATCGACCATTGATGCCACAGCAGTTTCAGACTGGCCGACTCCGACCGTTTCAACAATGATTACATCAAAGCCCGCTGCTTCACAGACAAGCATTGTCTCTCTGGTTTTTCTCGCAACTCCTCCCAGGGTGCCGCCTGACGGAGATGGCCGGATAAATGCCCTTTTTTCAACAGACAGCCTTTCCATTCGGGTCTTGTCCGCCAGGATGCTCCCGCCGCTGCTTGTGCTGCTGGGATCAACCGCGAGAACAGCCACCTGGCTCCCCTTCTTGACCAGAATCATGCCAAGGCTTTCAATAAATGCGCTTTTACCCACGCCCGGAACCCCTGTAATGCCAAGCCGCACAGCTTTTCCCGTGTATGGAAGCAAATCATCAACAATTATCCGCGCCAAATCCTGATGGGATGCAAGGGAACTCTCAATCAAGGTAATGGTCTTTGCAAGTACAGACCTGTCCCGCTTCAGCACCCCCTGGATATAATATTCTGCTTTATTTTGAGTTTTGTTCATTTAAATATTAGGTGTTAGGTGTTAGGTGTTAGGTGTTAAGAAAATCTCTAATCCTTAATCCTCTAATCCTCTAATCCACTGAATATCGAATATCGAACAAGGAATTTCGAATTACGAAGTTTTTTACTTCGACATTCTGCGGTTCCTTGTTCTACGGTTCTGCGGTTCAAAATCCCAGCCACCCCTAATCCTCTAATCCTCTCTAATCCTCCAATCCCTCTATCCTATCTTTACAACTCCCATTTTTACACACCCCGTCCGCTCCGCGTCCACCCCTCTTGTTAGAGGGGATTTAGACGAATTGGCCTCCGATCTCTGGCCTCCAATCCCTGACCTCTGACTTCTGTTTCTTTTTTTCATTTAACATTCGATGTTGGACGTTCGACCCGGCCTTCGCAGCCGCTTCGGCGGAGTATGCTGTTCGATGTTCATTTT
>JAUWQO010000136.1 GCA_030610995.1 Desulfobacterales bacterium | reverse complement strand
CCAATAAATGGACTCCTTCAGTTCCTCAGCTCCAATTGAAATAAGTGCTTTTTTGGCTTTGTCTGCCTGTTTCGCTGAAATACGGAAACTCAAGTTAACATAATCGGTTGTATTCGGCTTTTTCATGGGTTCCAACATAAGTCACCTCAATAATTTTTTTGGGTTTGGTGGCTATTTAAATATCTGAGAATGAGTGCCGATTCTTGTTAACCTGATAATGTCATCTTCAACATAATATACAACCAGTACATCTCCACCAATATGAAATTCTTTAAAACCTGAATAATTTCCAATCAGGGTATGGTTCCTCGCTTCAAGAGGCAATGCTTTACCCTCTAACAGTAAAGATAAATATTTAGCATATTGATTATCAGATATTTTAAGTCTCTGATAATCTTTTTTGAAAGTTTTAGCTCTGAATAATTTCATAAAGGTTACTTCTTCTTGAACTCATCCAGAGTAACAAAATCACCGTCTAATTTTCTTGCCTCTTCCATTGCCTGAAGTGTTTCATCATTTGGAATTTTTATTTCAAATGGAAGTCCTTTATTACAAACAATCATGCTGTTAAACATATTAACAGCTTGTGAATACGATAAACCCAGGTATTTTAATATTACTTTGGCTTGCGTATAATTATTCTGATCAACCCTTATGGTAGTTTGAGTTTTCATTAACATATCTCCAAATAGAAATTTAATATATATAATATATCCCAAATGGGATATATTATCAAGTATTTTTATTAGTGAAAATCAGAGGTCGGAGATTCCAAGGTCTCTAATTTTCACTGTTCTTAGCCTGTCCGGGTTAAGCCTGATTTCCTTTTCGTATACTTTAATTAAAACCGGCTTCTTTTCTTTTTCTCCGATTTTTACTTTCACGTGTTTTTGCGTTATTTCAATATCATACCAGATCTTTCTATGGCATATTCTGAACTCCAGTTTATCCCAGTGTTTTGGCAAATGCGGATTTAATGCAGGTGTTATGCCGGATAGATTTACTCCCGCAAAATACCTCATAATAATATCAATACTTCCTGCCATGACTCCGGTGTGTATTCCTTCGATAGTGGTTCCTCCCTGCGTATCAAAGATATCGCTTTTCATGGCCTCGATAAACCAGCTCCATGCTGTATTTTCCTCATCCATATAACTGGAAATTACTGCATGAACAATTTTGCTCAGTGTTGAGCCGTGGCTGGTCCTCTTTTCATAATATTTATAGTTTTCCTTTAGTAACTGTATTGCATCCTCAACATGATATCCCAGATGATTCAAAATGCGCTGTACCTCATCAGGCGCAAGAACATAGAACATCATCAGACTATCTGCCTGTTTTGTAACCTTATATAGATCAGGAGAACTGCCTTCGGCCTTTAAAATACGATCCATCCGGTGAATATTATTGTATTTGTTTTTATAGTAATTCCAATCCAGTTCTTTAAGATCCTCATACCCGCTAAACTGGCTTATAATATTTTTGTCCTGCATGACAATATTCATATTTCCGGCAATTTCTCGCCACTTCCCGATTTCACCTGTCCTGAAACCCGCCTTTGTCTTCAGCTCTGCAAAAACTTTCTCCGGCAGGCTTTCAATAAGTTCAAGGGTTTTTTCAAACAGCCATGCCACCATCACGTTCGTATATGCATTGTCTTTAAGGCCGTGTTCATCAGATCCGTGAATCTTTTCATGAAATTCGTCAGGCCCCATAACACCTTTAATATGGTATTTGTTTGTATCAGGATCCAGAACAGCAATACTTGCCCAGAAACACGCAATTTCAAGCATCATCTCAGCGCCGTAACTTAAAAGAAATTTCCTGTCATCTGTGTCAGATACATATTTCCATACATTATAAAAAACAGCGATAGATACATGTCTCTGAAGGCGGCTTAAATCCGGCCCCCATGTGCCGTCTGTTGGGTTGAAGTGAACCTCCTGGGTTTCCTCTGTTCCTGTGTCTGCAGTCTGCCAGGGGTACATTGCGCCCTTGTAACCATTGAGCCTGGCATATTTTTTTGCATCATTTAAGCGTTTGTATCTGTACATGAGAAGCGCACGGGTAATTTCCGGAAAACGGCAGTTATAAAAAGGTAAAATATAAATCTCATCCCAGAAAATATGTCCTCTATATGCCTCGCCATGAAGCCCGCGCGCAGGCATTCCCGCATCAATTCCAACATTGTGGGGAGAGGCTGTAACAAGCAAATGATAAATATGCAAGCGCGTGGTTTTTTGCACAAGCCTGTCGCCCTGAATCCTTATATCAGCTCTGTCCCAGAGGGATTTCCAGGTTTTAGCATGCAGCAGGTAAAGATTTTTAAATGATTTAATCTTCCCGACAGCGTCTTGTCCCGCCTTCTTTATATCTGAAATGCCCCTGTCTAATGAAGTATAAACACTAACATATTTCTCCACTGTGTATGCGGTGTACGCCTGCATTTCAATCTCTATTTCTTCGGATATTTTCGCCCTGTTTTTAGAAATCCTCTTGTCTGCCGTCAGTTTTTTCCGGTTTTGGTAAACACATGTCCTTGCATTCATAACAATCCGGTATTTTGAGCGGTTAGTCCGGACATGAAGGAAGATTCCATGTTTTGTACTTCCGCTTTCTACCAGCGACAAATGTTTTGAGTTAAGCTTTCGGTAACGCTCAACACCTTCATTTATTACATTCCCGTCAATAGAAGATCGCACCGTAACAGTCTTTGAATAATTTAAAGGAGTAATTTCGTACTTTATTGCACAAATATGATGATTGGCCATGCTTGCAAACCTTCTGGCGTGAATCCTGGTAATCCTGTCTAATCTGTCCCTGCAAATAATAGATCTCGACATAACTCCATCCCGCATGTTCAGTGTTTGCGAATAGTCAAGCAGTTCCATGCTAAGGAGGCTCAAAAACTCTCCTGAGCCGATCCTGAATTCAAGCATAAGCCAGTTTGGGCAGTTAACTAAATCATTGTTATAAATTATCTTGTTATTAATCTTGCTGCCAAGCCTGTTATATATGCCGGCGATATAGGTTCCGGGATAATGAACATCTGATGCATTTTCTCCCTCAAAACAGCCCCTTACTCCAAGATAACCGTTTCCAATTGTGCATAAAGTCTCTCTGAGCTTTTCCTCTTCTGAATTAAAGTCTTTATAAGTAAGATTCCAGCCGTCCTTTTCAATCCCATGCTTAAACCAGTTTTCTATCTCGGTTACGCTGATTTCTCCGAGATCGGATACAACCATGTCCGCTCCATTGCGGAAAAGACTTTGTCCGTCAATACTTCTTGCTATGCCAAGTGTCAGCCCAAAATTTCCGCTTCTTCCGGCTTGAACACCGGAAATTGCATCTTCAACAACCATGCACTCATTAGGCATAAGTCCAAGATTTTTTGCGGCTGTAACAAAGATGTCGGGATCAGGTTTTCCAATCAGGTTAAGCTCGCGTGAAACCTCTCCGTCAACCCTGGTCTCAAAAAGATCCTCTATTTTTGCAAGTTGCAGTATAAGTTTGCAGTTGCAACTCGAAGATGCCACTCCGATTCTAATGCCTTTTCTCTTAAGCTTGTTTACAAATTTTACAGAGGTCTTAAAAACCTCCGGGCCTTCCCGGCGCAGTACTTTCTGAAAATCTAAATTCTTCCTGTTTCCCAGCCCGCAAACAGTTTCGCTGTCAGGTGGATCATCAAGTTCTCCAAAAGGCAATTCAATGTTTCTTGATTCTAAAAAACTCTTAACACCCTCCGGCCTTGGCTTTCCGTCAACGTATTGCAGATAATCATAATCGCTGTCAAACGGGACAAAAGCCTTGTTGTTCCTTTTCGCAAATTTTTTAAGAAAATCGTTAAACATGCTTTCCCAGGCCAGCGCATGCACGCGTGCCGTGCCTGTTATAACGCCGTCTAAATCAAAAATCGCTCCTTTGATTTTACTAAAAGACATTTAGATCTCCTTTGCCGTTAATAAGCCCAGAATTGTTACCAGCATGTCCGGCTCAGGTACAATTACCGAATTCGGACATATATATTTTACTCTTTGAGCAAGGTCATTATCCCTGGTAACAAAAATAGACCATGTATTGCCTGTCTCATTCATAAACGCTTCTATCATTGGAATATCAGAAGGTGTATCCCCGCATACAAGATGAGGCCCCTTAGACATATCAATCTGTAATTGTGCTGCAAGAAATTTTACTGCATCAGATTTATCAAAATCCTTCAACCCGCATTGAGGATCCTGAATTGTCAAAATTATCTCTACATCAAGGCCGGTATCCTCAATAACAAAATTTCTATTTTCAGGATCAAGTTTGAAAACAATTTCATTAATTGTCTTCAGAAAAGCATCTGATTCAGCTTCAGGTATGGAACCGCTTATATCCTGGCGAGCTATAGTAGTCTGGCCGAATTTAAACTGAAGTCCTGATCCAATCAAAGAGAACTTTTCAAAAACCGGATCTTTTACCGTGTCGGAAAGCCTCTGGTTCAGGTTATCAAGAATAATCTGCTTTTTTTCATCTATATTACAATATCTTCTTTTTCCGGCAAGGTCGATAAATTCCCTGCCCTTTGATGCTGCGTAAATAACAGATTTTTTCGGATTAATGCTTACGTCAACAATGCCTGGACCTTCAAGAGGCGCAGAAGTTAAAATTATTGGATATTGCGCCATGTTTTTTGCAAAACGCGTAAGAAAAACCGAGTTGTAAATTGACTGAACCGAAGAGCGATACCTGCCGCAGTAGTTGTTTATTGTCCCGTCGCGATCTGTCATAAAACAGTTAAACTTTAAGTTCTGCAATGTTGCCAGCCCATTATCCACATGCCTGCGAAAATCAGTATGCATCTTTTCCATATACTTGAGAAATGACTGCTCGTCATTTTTAAGATAGAAAATATCTTTTTCCAGTTCCGTAATCTCATACGTCAAATCGACTTCCACGACTTTGGAACCGCTTATAACAAGATTTCTTTTTTGCTGCTTAACAGGGATGTTTTCAAGTGAGGCATGCGCATTTATTAGAGAGTCTATAAAAGCAGAATCTATCGGTTTTTTATTAAAGATGTTTTTCACGATCTGCGAACGCAAATCTCTTGTCTTTGCCATAAGATCGTAAAACTGCTTTAACGTAGATATTTCCTGCCGGATTATTATGTCATTTTTCATAAGAATATCTCTGTCTTCCTTTTTTCTTAAACTATTATAATATCATATCCTTTGCCGGCCATCAAGACAGCTTTCTCTTTTATGCATAATGCTATAACTGCTCCATGCCGACCATTAAAGCATTTGCTTTTAAAGCGAATAACTGGTATGATTATTTTAAAAAAATAGTGAACAGATGCGTTATTCACTGTTCGAGACCTTTAACACCGATCCTCACTCTAAATTTATGAAAATATTACCTATTAGTTCAGGAGGCGTGACCTCCGTTTATACTGAGTTTTTCAGTCAGCCTGTGATCAGGTCTAGCTCCACATCTCAAAAAAGCCGCTTTTTAGTAAATCCGCTCGAACCGAAAGACATAGTTACAATATCCCAAGAAGCCAAAACGTTAAGTATCCTACGGCAACAATCTCAATATGAAGCAATCGCCAATCCGCTTCAAGGCCAGCCGCCCGTAGTTGCGATACCGGAACAGCGAAATCCTGAATCACCAGTCCCAACGTATGAACCACCCAAAACGCTCCCCATTGCCCCAGTACCGCCACTTCAAAATCCTGAACCAAAATATAATCCTGCACCTTAAAAATATAAATTTCTAAAATATATTCAAAAATAATTCGTAAAAAGCTGTGGGGGCTGGCCGGGGTTGCGATGGAATGCAGATTTTAATTCCCCCGTATAATCACCAAAAATCTACCGGATGAGCTGGGTTTTTTTATCCAAAGAAGATGTTCCGGAGAAAGTGGCCGAATATTTCCATAGTTCCCCGACGGTCATGCAAAACATAGCGGAAGACAATAGATTTATTGATTTTTTCACTTTACAAGTTTATAGATGACATCGGAAAGGCAAAGGGCTCTTTTAAGGACAGAAACTATGAGGTTTAGAAAATATTTCGACATTGAAAATAGTTATCGCAAAAAGTTTCTTGATATTCTTGCTGTGGAAAAGTTAGACGAAGGCGAATTTGTTGTTCAGGAAAAGGCGCATGGCGCCAATCTTTCTTTCTGGTATGACGGAAAGGATCTGAAATCCGCCAAGAGGAGCAGTTTTATACAAGATAACTTTTATGACCATATGCCGGTTGAAGACAAAAACAGGGAAAGAGTTAAAAAGCTCTATGCGATTTTAAAGAAAGAAGGCTGTGATTTTAGTGAGTTGGGTGTATATGGTGAATTAGTTGGAGGAACATATCCTCACAAGGATGTGGAAAAGGATACTTCTGCCACAAGAATTCAGAAAGGTATTTTTTACACACCGCACAACGAGTTTTATGCCATTGATGTGGCGATAGATGGCCAATTGATCGATGTAGATAAGTTCAACCAGGTCATGGAGAAGGCCGGTTTTCTGTATGCAAAAACTATTTTCAGAGGTACGTTTGAAGAATGCTTGAAATATTCAAACAGCTTTCCTTCTCAGATTTCCGTATGGCTGGGTCTTCCCGAACTCGAAGATAACATATGTGAAGGTATTGTGATAAAACCGGCAATTCCCAAATTTCTTAGCGATAAAACAAGAGTAATTCTTAAAAACAAGAATGAGAAATGGGCGGAAAAAGCAAAGGCAAGAGATAGGCCAAAAAAGCCTAAGATGACGTTGTCTGAAAAAGGCGGGGAACTATTTAACGAGATGGAGAGCCTTATCACAGAAAACCGGCTTCGCAACGTATTGTCAAAAACCGGGCCGATTGGGCAAAAGGAATTCGGCAAACTCATACAACTTTTTTCAAAAGATATACTTGATGACTTTTTCAAAGACTACCTCGAGGAATATAATGGACTTGCAAAAAAAGAGCAGAAGCAATTGACACGTAAACTGAGTCAGCAATGTGCGGAGCTGATACGCCTTAATTTCATGAACATAGTTGATGGAGAATTTTAGGCCTTTAAAGCGCCTGCGATATGGGTGTCAAAAGACAGATATTATATGCTTTCTGTTTCTTTCATGTACGGCCGTACAGATTACAAAAAAGGCCGGGAAAACCGAACAAATGTATGTCAATGCAACGCTGAAAAGCATCTCAAAAGACGGAGTGGTTGCCTTTTTATACATTATGATATCTATAATATGCCGCGCATGTTCCTTCGCTGGACACCATGCACGGGCCTACAGGATCCATGGGTGTGCAGACCTTCTTGTATAAAGGGCACTCGGGGGGTATCTTCAGGCCTGCAAGAATCTCGCCGCAAGCACATCCCCTGGGATCTTTTGATTCAGGCGCTGAAAATTCAATCATTTTTTCCGCATCAAAGGTAGAAAAACCTTTCCTGATTCTTAAACCACTTTTTGGTATTACCCCTATACCGCGCCATTCAGCGTCAACTGTCTCAAAAACATCCCCCATGATTTTTTGCGCCTTTTTATTTCCATCAAATGTCACTGCCCTTGAATATCCATTAATAAGTTCCGGAGCGCCTGATTCTATCTGTTCAACAAGTATCGATAT
>JAUWQO010000188.1 GCA_030610995.1 Desulfobacterales bacterium | reverse complement strand
CAGAAGAGATATAAGTATGGTCAAAAAATTTCTGATAAGGAAATGTCTCAACTTCAATTGGAAAATCATGATATTTTGCCTAATTGGAATTACACGATTCGGCCAACAAAAATGTGAAGTTATTTATTGTTGACTCCTTACCATTGCAAGCTGAATACACCTTCGACCCCGTGTCCTCTTCGGAAGAACTTACAGATAAACATTTGTCTGTTCAGAAAACCGTACGTCGTACCGTAGTGAGCTTGAACTTCTCCAAATTTCAAGCAAGAGAAGTCATACGTACGGGGAAAAGCAAAGCCTTAACAGTTCATTCCCCGAAATTAGCAAATATTGTACCTTCTGGGGCACGATATGCTTATGACCTGATTGCTTTGGTGGGAAGAAGAACTTATCTTGAGGGCCGCAGGCTGAAAACAATACACGAGGAGGTAATGAACCAGCACGGGCTGCCGAATATTCCGTTCAGTAGCCTTTATGATCTTCAGCGTAAATTTCTCTTTTATCTGGGGGAAGTTCACCGACAATCGGCTTCTCAACTTAAAAACTATCTTGGAGAGCGGGGTAACATCACATGGTTGATCGATGGAACTATAGAACCGGGCACACCCGTATTTTTTGGGATAAAGGATGCCTGTGAAGGCATATTTCTTGATAGCTGGAAAATCCCCACAGAAAATGAGGAAGACATCTCAAATTGTCTGATTGAAGCAGCTAAGCATTATGGTCTGCCAGATGAAATCCTACACGATTTAAGTGAGAGGATGTTTAACGCTTGTGAGACAGCCTTTCCTGAAGTACCACACCGTGTCTGTCATTATCATTTGGCCAGTGATTTAGGCGGAGATCTCTATAAGATTCCTCAGGAGATGCTCAGCAAACGTCTTAGAGCAATGAAATTGCAGCTTAATCTCAAAGATCAGCGGAGCAGACAGACACAGTGGCTTCGAATGGCGATCAAAGAAAAGGAAATGCCATTGATTCTCAAGGACCTGTTGAAAGGGAACGAAATAAATAACGGATGGACTCAAGGTTTGGGGCGTGAAGTCTTATTAGGTCTACATGGCTGGATGCTTGACTATCCCAGCGATGGCCATCGGCAAGGTTTCCCTTTTGATCCCTATCTTCTTTATTTCCATCGAAGAGTTGTTACAGTTCATGATGCTGCGCAACGTATACTTTCGCGTGAGGCTGCCAGGAAGGAATTACCTAAAGCATTCTTCAATTTTTGCAGCAAGCTTGAAAAGTATCTGACTGATCCTGTCATAATAGAAGCAACTGAGCTATATGAAAAAGCCTTCGATATTTTTGAGCGGATACGAGGCGCCCTTCGTCTACATGCTAAAGGGTCAAGTCCGATGCACGAATTGTACGAACTATCTTCTGATGAACGGAATGACGTGAGCAAATCTCTGGACGAAGTTCGAAAACAACTTGATGAAAATATCCGTAGTTGCTCAGATTCCAATGAGCTGAAGCTGTATGATATCGTGGAAGTCCACTTAAAAAAATATGGACCATATCTGTTTCCGGCCAAAACAAATGGGGCTGTGGAGAACAACAAAGTGCGAACAACTAACGGAATTGAATTTCATTGGAGTGAGGGAAAACGAACCCGTCGTCAAACCCATGGCAGGACAAAGCTCACACGTGATTTTAATGCCCTGCCATCGGAATACATGCTTATTCCCAACTTAAATAATCCACGCTATGTTGAAATTGTGCTTGGCAGTCTTGAGCAACTCCCTGAAAAACTGGCTGAGGCAGGAAAAACGTCAGGCCCATACAGCGATTGGTACAAGCGGCAAAAACCGATGCATATCGGGCGGCTTCCAGCTTATTTGCTTAGAAAAGAAAACTTTATAGACAACTTGATTGACATTTACAACAATTGATATCATTTACAAAACTTATTGGCTAAATCAAGTGAGCACATTATATTCCAACCAAATTTCGGAACGATTGCCCTATGGGCGTGGTAGGTGATTTTTTGAGGATAACATGTGTGCATGGGATTTGGAACGAGAGCGAACTCGCCTGGAAAATACTCTTAATCATACCAACTCGGATTTTTGCGCTACATTTATGACTGTTAATGAACTGAATTCATTTGCGCAGTCACATCCTGATAACGTAAGGCTTGAAACAATTTCCACTCTTCAAAAAATTCTTAAGGATTTAAAACACGCCGAACAGACACAATCCATTTTTTTATACAGAGCTGCCGCTGATGCTCTGGCTTCAATAATAGTTAACAATGCTGACAGTTCTCTGTCTCTACCCGCTATATCTGCTCTAAAAAATATTTTAAACACAGGAATGGATGTAAATCACAGGGCAGCGGCTGAAGCCATGGGTTCACTTCCTCTTTGTATAAAAGGCCCGAAAATAGATGAAGAAAGAACAAAAGCAATTCCGTCAATAAAATGGGAAGAAATATTAATACAAAACAGCTTTAATCTGAGCCACGGCCCTGTGATGATAGGAAGAAGCCTGGTTTCTGCAATTGATGGTAACGGAAAACTATTGGTGCTCAAATTAGCTCTCTCAAAAAATTCCATTGAATCTTTAAACAGGGAAGCTTGCTGGATGAAATATTTGTCTTCAAACGGGAATTCCTTTTCTGTTGAATTTCGGATTCCTCTTCCCTTAAAGATAAATGGAAGCTATTTATTCAGATTAAAAAATACGCATTCTATAAGGCAGCAAAATGCGGCATTTAATCATGAGAATAGTTATGCAATATGCTTTGTCGCTCATAATGATTATTTCACCTATCCAAACACCCATAGAAAAGAAAGACTGCTCGACAAAAAGAAATTTAGAGAAATTATACTCAATAATGCCTGGCTGCTTGGAAAATTGACTTCAATGGGAATAGTTCATTCCGCCCCTATCCCTCTATTTCACAACCGGGTGCAACGCAATAGAAGACAAGATCAGGGATTCTATGAATGGCCTAGGGGCGGAAGGCTTGACGCCTGGCTTCATTCATGCCGATATCCAAATTTTGGACCGACAGGCATAAGAGATTTTGAACATCTTATAACATTTGAGAGTAAAAGCCAAAAACTCTATGAGTATATTGGCAGCCACATATTGAGCATTCTGCTTGTAATCGGCAGTTACTTCCGCAACCATGAAGCTGAAAAATTCGGATTAGACAAGCAGGGCAAACCTGTGGATACCAGGCAGCTCTTTGATAAGTCATTGTTTAAGGAGCTTATCGAGGGTGTTTTTCATAAATACTATAACGGCTTTGTCGGCAGCAACTTTAATGGAGATGCGCCTTTTGACTTTGATGAATTGGCCCAACGCATGATTGAAGAAATGGGTGTTGACCGTCATATGGAAGAAATCCTGAGAACAGCGGATCAAACAGAAATGACGGATAGAGAATTCAGAAAGTTCCTTTTAGATAGAGGATATTCCGAAAAAAATATAGAAAAACTAAAAAAAGGTGAAAAAGACATTTCTATTCTTACCGGCCCTCATCTTGGCGGATTCAACAGCAGAATATCCCTGCCGGAACTTATAAAATTTCTTGAAACAGCATCTGCTTATTGTATAGCAGGTAAATATTGGGAAGAAAAATGTAGTTATTTCAAAAATTGAACATCAATTCTTTTTCTACCCCAGTTAAGTGCTTTTTGGTGAGAATTAAAAAAGGCATCAAGACGGTATTTACCCTTTATGGCCCCACCCCTGTCTTCAACTACACCATACCCATAGCCTGGAATATATAACCTGGTACCAAAAGGATAATATCGGGTATCCGCTGCAATGGTACCATCTTCAGATAGCAAGAGCCACGGGAAAAAGATAATTCTTATTGGAATCATCCATGGATGAACAATGCTATCAATAGAAAAAAGCCCTGGAGTTGGTTCATGAGGCTTTGTACCGCTGGCTGTCCGGCCGGTATATGGCTGCCCTTTGCGTTTGCCGGCGCTTACATATCGATTCCAGAAATTAAGTTTCAAATACTTCCAGCTTCCCCGTTCCCATCCACAGCATTTCCCGCATCCACAATAGCCGGTAACCTCCATCTTTTGTACTACAGGTTTAGAACATCCATAAAGTAAAACAGCAAACAATAATAAGCATGTGACCTTCCACTTCATGATAGTGATCTCCTGCGCTTGAATTCTCAAAATTTGTAAAAAAGATATTATTCTTGCATATTGGCCTGTCTATCAGTAAAATAAAATATTTACTTCTTGCGTAACTTCTCAATAAGTTCTGGCACCAAACGTCATTCCCGTGAAAACGGGAATCCAGAAAATCCGAAAAAGCACTGGATTCCCGCCTTCGCGAGAATGACAATAAAAATTTTTAAAAAGTTGCCAGAACTTATTGAGAAGTTACCTTCTTGCATTGTAACACTTTAGCACTTTTAAATATTATTTTTGTACAGGATTTAAATTATCGAAACTTTTCCTGTTACCTAAATTGAGCGATTAGCCTTTAGCGGTTAGCTATTAGTTTAATGATTACAGAATGTTTTGCTATTACAAACTTTCACCCATTGGGTGCAATTTCTAATTAACGCAATACCTTGATTTTTCAAAGCTAAACGCTAAT
>JAUWQO010000115.1 GCA_030610995.1 Desulfobacterales bacterium | reverse complement strand
AGATTGCATATCGCGATACTAACTTGAGACCTTTGCATAATGCCCTCTTTTGCTTCCGGCAGAGTGCGTTGGTGGATCAGACTCAAATTTTGAGACCTTTGAAACACTTACCCTTTCTGGCATTCCCACGAAAGTGGGAATCCATAACGAGTTGAAAATACTGGATTCCCGTTTGTACGGGAATGACGATTTAGATTATTTATGGCATTTTTCAAAGATTTTAAACAGAAAGGATAAAATATTTTGAGAGGTAAAGATTTGATGAATGTAGTTAAACTAAAAGACAAGAAAATAAATGAACTTATGGAGATGGGAAAAGAATTCCAGATTGACGGCGCTGCTGGAATGAGGAAGCAGGAACTTATTTTTGCATTACTTCAGGCGCAGATTGAGAAAAACGGGCAGATATTTGGAGAAGGCACATTGGAGATACTGCCTGACGGTTTTGGATTTTTAAGAGCGCCTGATTACAACTATTTGCCGGGACCTGATGACATATATGTATCACCATCACAAATACGTCGGTTCAATCTCAGGACCGGGGATACCGTATCCGGACAGATTCGTCAGCCAAAGGAAACTGAGCGGTATTTCGCATTATTAAAGGTCGAGGCCGTTAATTATGAAGATCCGGAAAAGGCCAGGGATAAAATACTTTTTGACAACCTGACCCCGCTTTATCCGGACAGGAAAATGATTATTGAAAACGCTTCCGACAATTATTCTATGCGTATTATGGACCTTATGACTCCTATCGGGTTTGGCCAGAGAGGGTTAATCGTTTCGCCGCCCAGATCAGGGAAAACAATGCTGCTGCAAAATATTGCGAACAGTGTTATCACGAGTCACAAAGATATTATTCCGTTTGTGCTCCTTATTGATGAACGGCCCGAAGAGGTTACCGATATGGCGAGATCGGTAAATGCTGAAGTCATCAGCTCAACTTTTGATGAACCCGCTGAAAGACATGTCCAGGTAGCTGAAATGGTTATTGAAAAAGCAAAGAGGTTGGTGGAACATAAAAAGGATGTGGTTATCCTTCTTGACAGCATAACCAGACTGGCGCGGGCCTATAATTCCGTTATGCCGCCAAGCGGAAAGATCCTGTCAGGCGGGGTTGATTCAAATGCGCTTCAGCGTCCCAAACGTTTTTTTGGGGCTGCCAGAAACATTGAGGAAGGCGGAAGCCTGACTATTATTGCAACTGCTTTAATTGATACAGGAAGTCGCATGGACGAAGTTATTTTTGAAGAATTCAAGGGCACCGGGAACCTGGAGCTTGTATTAGATCGCAGGCTTTCCGATAAACGGTTGTTCCCTGCGATTGACATCAAGAAATCGGGCACACGGAAAGAAGAGTTACTTCTTGATAAGGAAACACTTACCCGCGTATGGATATTGAGAAAGGTTCTTTCTCCATTAAATTCTGTTGACAGTTTGGAATTTTTGCTTGAAAAAATGAGCGGGACAAAGGATAATAAATCTTTTTTGGCTGCTATGAATTCATAAAATTAACAAACAGGGGGTTTGAAAAACATGAAAACAGGGATTCATCCTGAATATTATGAAACATCAATAAAGTGCGCATGCGGAAATGTCATTGAGGTTGGTTCTACCAAAGAGGATATTCGAGTTGAAATCTGTTCAAAATGCCATCCTTTTTTTACAGGTAAACAAAAGCTCATAGATACAGCCGGTCGAATTGAGCGTTTTCGCAAAAAATATGAAAAATTTCAGAACAATCAAAAAAAATAAAAATCACACCACGAAGGACACGAAGACAAACAACTTCTTCGTGTCCTTCGTGGTTTAATTCACTTTGTTTTGTTCCCGTATAGGGATGTGTGGTTAAACTTATGTTTGATAAATTAAAAGGGGTTGAAGAACGCTTTGTAGAGCTTGAAAAACTTTTAAGCGATCCCGGGATATTGCAGGATCGGGATGCATACCAGAAATATAGCCGGGAGCATGCTGATTTAAACAAGATCGTCAGGGTGTTCAGGTTGTACAAGCAGACATTGACGGATCTCGACGACAGCATGGAGCTGTTAAGGGATGGAGACTCTGACATAAAGGATCTGGCCCGTGATGAGGTTAATGCCCTTACACTTAAAAAGGACGGTTATGAGGATGAACTAAAAAGGCTGCTTATTTCCACGGATCCTCTTGACGAGAAAAATGTTATCATCGAAATACGGGCCGGTACAGGCGGTGAAGAGGCGGGTCTCTTTGCGAGCGATCTTTTCAGGATGTACAGCAGGTATGCTGAAAGCAGGAACTGGAAAGTGGAGATCATGAACCATCACATAACTGGTGTCGGCGGTTTAAAAGAGATTGTTGCGATGATTCACGGCAAAGGGGCATACAGCCGTTTTAAATATGAAAGCGGCACTCATCGCGTTCAGCGTGTTCCAACAACAGAGGCTCAGGGAAGGATACATACATCTGCCGTTACTGTTGCGGTACTGCCGGAAGCAGAGGATGTTGAAGTTCACATTGATCCTGCTGATATTAAGGTTGATGTGTTCCGGTCGTCAGGTCCTGGAGGGCAATCGGTCAATACAACAGATTCTGCAGTACGTCTTACCCATCTTCCCACCGGTTTGGTGGTTACATGCCAGGATGAGAAATCGCAGCTAAAAAACAAGAACAAGGCGATGAAGGTGCTTAGAGCCCGTCTTCTTGACAATATCATCAGAGAGCAGGATGAACAAAGATCCGAAGAGCGGAAAAGCCAGATAGGAAGTGGAGATCGTAGCGAAAGAATCAGGACTTATAACTTTCCCCAGGGAAGGGTTACCGATCACCGGATCGGGCTGACCCTATACAAGCTGGAAAATATTTTGCAGGGTGATATAGACAAAATAATAGACGAGCTTTCAACATTTTATCAGAGCCAGGCTTTACAGAATGCAGGATCAATTAAAGACCAGCGCCCATGAATGGACCATACTTAACATCCTCAAGTGGACCACCTCCTATTTTCAAACCCACGATATAGACAGCCCAAGGGCTGCAGCCGAAATACTTCTTGCGCATGCCTTAAAATTAAACAGAATAGAACTGTATATGCGTTACGATCAGCCGCTTTTCGAAAAAGAGCTCGCACTTTTTAAGGCCCTGATAAAAAGGAGGATAGCCAGGGAGCCCATTGCTTATATTGTGGGAGTTAAGGAGTTCTGGTCGATGGATATTGCTGTTACAAGGGATGTTCTTATCCCCCGCCCTGAGACCGAGCATCTTGTTGAGGCAGCCCTTTCTCTTTTGCCGGCAAGCTCAGTGCCCGATTCTCGTAATATCCCAAAACGTATTTTAGAGCTTGGCACAGGTTCCGGAGCAATAATTTGCGCTCTTGCATCGCATCGCCCCGATCATATTTTTATTGCTTCAGATCGTTCAATCAAGGCTGTTGAACTGGCTGCAAAGAATGCAAAACATCATAATCTTAATAAGAAAATCATTTTTTTTTCAGGTGATTGGTTTATGCCGTTAAAGGATGATACTCATCTGTTTGATATGATAATATCAAATCCGCCGTATATTAATACCCGGCTTATTAATAAGCTTCAGCCTGAAATCTCCATGTATGAACCGGTTATGGCTCTTGACGGAGGCAAGGACGGCCTTTGCCGGCTCAGGCATATTATATATCGTGCGCATACCTATCTTAAGCCGGGAGGCAGTCTTTTGTTGGAGATAGGTCATGACCAGAAAGAGGATGTCCGCCGGATTGTCAATTCCTGCGGTCATTATGAACAGGTAGTGTTTACAAAAGATTACAGCGGATATCATCGGGTAGTTCAGATGAAGAAAAGATAACTACTAATTAGGTTCAAGGTTCAAGGTTCAAGGTTCAAGGTTCAAGGTTCAAGGTTGATGCATTCGATTTTTTGGCTACCAACTTAAGGCGGGACACTTTGTAATTTCAATAAATTATGTAGGGTGCATTCTATGCACTATAGTGGTGCATAGAATGCACCCTACAGATATGTCATGTCAATTTTGCACAATTGATGTTTTACGATAATCAAGAACAAAAAATTCTAAAATGTTCTGCCGTAAGTTGGTAGCCGATTTTTTACGATTCCATCAAATTTATATTGTGAAGTTTATTTAAATTTGATACAAAAAATAGTTTAAAATAATTCACACACCTTTGGACCTGTTTCCTGGTGCTTTCATTTTTTGAAGGTCGGAAGCGGGGTTGATAGAGGTGAAGGGAAAAACCGATTAAGAGAAAGGGGAAAACTATGGCTTATCTTACAATGAGGGAGCTTCTTGAAGCTGGGGTGCATTTTGGACATCAGACAAAGCGCTGGAATCCAAAAATGAAACCATACATCTTCGGAGCAAGGAACGGTATTTATATTATTGATCTTCAAAAAACTGTTCGCATGTTTAAAACAGCTTATGATTTTGTAACCGACATTGTTAAAGACGGCAAATCGGTTCTTTTTGTCGGCACAAAAAAACAGGCCAGGGAATCTATTTATGAAGAGGCTAATCGATGCGAAATGTTTTATGTGCATAACAGGTGGCTGGGTGGAATGCTGACAAATTTTCATACTATTAAACAGAGTATAGATCGTCTTAACCATCTTAATGATATAATAAATGATGGATCCATAAATTTGTTTCCCAAAAAGGAGCGACTGAAACTTGAGCATGAAAGGGTAAAGTTAGACAACAATCTTGGCGGGATCCGGACCATGAATGGGGTTCCAGGCGCCATCTTTGTTGTTGATTGTAAAAATGAGGCAATTGCAGTGCGTGAGGGGAAACGTCTCAATATACCTATTATTTCTATTGTTGATACTAACTGCAATCCTGATGAAATCGATTATATCATACCTGGAAATGATGATGCCATACGGGCAATACGGCTGATTACAGCCAGGATTGCCGATGCCTGTCTCGAGGGTAGAAAGCAAATGATCGAGAAACAGCAGGCAGAGGCCGACAAAGAAATCGAAGCGCAACCTGAAGAAGTGTCTTCTGTTGAAGAATTAGAACCAGGCCAAAGGAAGGTTATCTCAGACAGTTCAGGTGGACCGATTGTAGAGATAATAAAAAAAGCAAAGCCTGAAACTTTGCCGGCGCCTGCAAATGATTCTAAAAGCGAAGAATTAACAAATATTAACAATTAAGCCACTAAGGCATGTAAATAGTCGAGTAGTCGAGTAGTCGAGTAGTCAACCACTCGACTAATTTCCCACTCGACCATTCGACCAATGTCAAAGAGAATTATATTAGAATTTTGGTGCCTTAGAGCCTTTGTGGCTGAACTAATACGACAGGAGAAAAAGAATGGCAACAATTAGCGCAGCAATGGTTAAACAGCTCCGTGAAAAGGCAGGAGCCGGTATTATGGATTGTAAAGAAGCTCTTGCAAAGTGCGATGGCGATATAAGCAAATCAATTGATTTCTTAAGAAAAAAAGGGCTGGCAACAGCTTCAAAGAGATCCGGCAGGGTTATGAGCGAAGGAGTAATTAAATCTTATATTCATACGGGCAGCAAACTTGGCGTGTTGGTTGAGATTAATTGCGAGACCGATTTTGTTGCAAAAAATGATGATTTTCTTGAATTTGCAAAAAATATAGCAATGCATATTGCAGCCACTAATCCTGTTGGGATTAGGCCTGAAGATGTTCCCGAAGAGATAATTAACAAGGAAAAAGAAATCTATCGTGCGCAGGCCATAGAAACAGGCAAGCCTGAAAAGATTGTAGATAAGATAGCAGAGGGTAAGCTGCAGAAATTTTATAAGGACAACTGTCTTATGAGCCAGGCATACGTACGGGACCCCAATGTGACTATTGAGGATCTATTAAATGGCTTGATTGCAAAGATCGGCGAGAATATTACGATTAAACGTTTTGTGCGGTTCCAGGCAGGGGAGTCCTGAAACTTTGGTATTAGCCCGGTATAAAAGAGTTTTGTTAAAACTTAGCGGCGAAGCCCTTATGGGAGATATGGACTTTGGAATCAGCCAGGAAAGGATAAAATATATGGCTGATGAAATCCGCTCGGTATTTGATTTAGGGATCCAGATTGCCATTGTTATCGGCGGAGGCAATATATTCAGAGGGGTTAGCGCAGGTTCATTCGGCATGGATAGAACATCTGCCGATCACATGGGCATGCTTGCTACGGTGATCAACAGCATTGCGCTGCAGGATGCTCTTGAGAAAAGAGGGGTTCAAACCCGCATACAGTCGGCCATATCAATGCATGAAATAGCTGAACCGTATATACTTCGCAAAGCTATGCGCCATCTTGAAAAAGGGCGCGTAGTGCTTTTTGCGGCCGGCACCGGCAACCCATACTTTACTACAGACACTGCTGCTGTATTAAGGGCTCAGGAGATTAATGCTGAAATTTTACTAAAGGCTACCAGAGTTGACGGCTTTTATGATTCAGATCCTGAAATTAACAGGAATGCTAAATTCATAAAAAAAATAGGTTACATGGAAGTCCTTGAAAAACAGCTCAAAGCCATGGATACGACGGCTATTTCTCTGGCTATGGATAATAAACTCCCAATTATTGTTTTTAATCTAAAAGAAAAAGGAAATTTCAGAAAGATTATATGCGGAGAGGAGATTGGGACACTGATAAGTGGTCGAGTGGTCGAGTAGGAAAATGGTCGAGTTGTTAACTACTCGACTAATTTCCTACTCGACTATCCTGTTTCATTGAATATTGGGATTTGGGATTTTATAAGTTCAACAGGTGAAAGAGATGATTGATTCGATTTATCAGGAAACAAAAGATTCGATGGGCAAGTCGATATCAGCCCTGAAAAATGAAATAAAAAGGGTCAGGACAGGGCGCGCTTCCCAGTCGCTGCTTGACGGCATACGGGTTAATTACTACGGCACTCCGACCCCAATTAGCCAGATGGCATCTATTTCAGTCCCAGAAAGCCGTCTTATTACAATACAGCCGTGGGATGTTTCTGTAATAAAAGAGATTGAAAAGGAGATATTGAAATCGGATCTCGGCCTAACGCCTTCAAATGACGGCAAGATAATAAGAATATCAATTCCATCGCTTACAGAGGAAAGAAGAAAAGAGCTTGTAAAGATCGTGCATAAGATGTGCGAAGATTATAAGGTTACGCTACGTAATATAAGGCGTGATTCAAACGATCTGTTAAAAGGTTTAAAAAAGGATGGCGAGATTGCGGAAGATGATGCTTTCAGGGCTCAAGATCAGGTCCAGAAAATAACAGATGAGTATATCAAGCAAATCGACGATATCTATAACGAAAAAGAGAAAGAGATACTTGAATTTTAGTGAAGCTCACCAAATTTATACAGATCGGGTTTATACAGATCGTGACACCGCAAATTATCCCTCTCATGTGGCCATCATTATGGATGGCAATGGCAGATGGGCGAAACAGCGCATTTTAAACCGGATAAAAGGCCATGAAAAAGGGGCTAAAACGGTTCGAACAATTGTTGAATGTTGCCGTGAAATCGGGATTCCCATCCTGACCCTGTATGCTTTTTCCACAGAAAACTGGCAGCGACCAAAAAAGGAAGTCGCTGCCCTTATGGCCATCCTTGCAAACTTTCTTAAATCAGAGCAAAAAAAAATGGTGGATAATAATATCCGGCTCAATGCAATAGGGCAGATAGAACGTTTGCCGGAAAACGTTCGGAATGCGCTTCATAACACCATGGTTTTAACCAAAGAAAATAACGGCATGCTTCTAAACCTTGCGTTGAGTTATGGCGCCAGAGCAGAGATAGTCAGGATGGTAAAAGATATTGCAATAAAGGTTAGAGAGGGAATAATCGATCCTGATTCAATAACAGATGACGTTATATCTGACTGCCTTTATACAAAAGGGATGCCGGACCCTGATCTGTTGATAAGAACCGGCGGCGAGATGCGCATAAGCAATTTTCTCCTATGGCAAATAGCTTATACTGAAATTTATGTTACAGATACATTGTGGCCTGATTTTAGCAAAAATGAGTTTATGCAAATTCTGAAAAATTACCAACACCGAAAACGCAGATTCGGTAGGACGAATAATTGAGGGATTGAGGGATTGAGGGATTGAGGGATTGAGGGATTGAGGAAATTCTATTGATTTTAATTCCCCAATTCCTAAATTCCTAAATTCGTAATTAAGCGAAGCGAATCAAAATATGCATTTTAAACGTTGGATTACAGCTATCGTGGCTCTCCCCCTTGTTATGTTGCTGATTTACAAAGGGGGAACACTTTTATTTGCTATATTTATTTGTATGGTATGCATACTGGCGCTGGGGGAATATTTTCGCATTGCGTTCAATAAAGCTGAAAGGTCAAAGATTAGAATTTTTCAGATTTCAGCTTTTATCATAGGTCCTATCATTATTCTGGCCGCATATATAAATTCGTTTGATATTATTTTAGGCCTTATTAGTTTAAACCTTATTGTTTCCGGACTGATTTCTCTGCGCTACTTCAAGACAAATCCTTTGGTTGTAGAGCTAATTGCAAGACAGGTCTTTGGTATTATATACATTCCATTATTTCTTTCCTGCATGGTGTTAATACGAAATGATGTTGATGGCATAGCCTGGATTTTCTTTCTGCTGACCCTTGTTTTTGCCGGTGATACAGGCGCATTCTATGTGGGCCGCCTTTTTGGGCGGCATAAACTTTGTCCTGCCGTTAGCCCGGGAAAGACTATTGAAGGCGCTATTGGGGGACTTGCGGCAACTTTGGGGGCAGGTTTTATCTTTATGAATTTTTTTTTAAAATCGTTGCCATTGGGGCCGGGCATCCTGTTTTTTCTTTCCATCGGAGTTGTCGGGCAGGTTGGCGATCTGTTTGAATCTGAGCTTAAACGATATGCCGGCGTAAAAGATTCAGGCTCAATCCTGCCTGGCCACGGCGGCATCCTGGATCGAATTGATGCGCTTTTGTTTGCGGCTCCGGTTGCATATTTTTTTAAGGAATATATATTCTGTTAATTAGCGCCTGAACGAAAAGTCATGTTCAGGCAGAACTTATAAAATCCCAAATTTCAATATTCAATGAAACAGGATAGTCGAGTAGGAAATTGGTCGAGTAGTCGAGTAGTTAACAACTCGACCATTTTCCTACTCGACTACTCGACCAAAAAGGTACGGGTTTGGGATTTTGAATTTTGGTCATTGTAATTTATTTGATATTTGTTATTTAGAATTTGCAATCAACTGTTAA
>JAUWQO010000024.1 GCA_030610995.1 Desulfobacterales bacterium | reverse complement strand
AACATAAACTCTATTCGGGCGGGATAAACCCGCCCCTACGAAATTTGATGCACGTAACACGTAGGGGCGGGTTTACCCCGCCCGATAAATGATGATGCTGTGGGATATCATTCCAATTTTAACAAACTGGTAATACTCCCGCGACATTTTATTGCTAACCATTTGAATTTTAACCTAAATTGTATCAGATATTTATTTCTATTGTCATTCCCGCGAAAGCGGGGCACGTAGTGAAGCCTTAGCGCTATCCAGTTTGTTTTTAGATATAACTGGGGTTCTGGATGCCCGCCTTCGCGGGCATGACGTTAAAAAGTGACGCTGTAGTATTATGATCTGTTTTGAGTTTTTTTTAGCATAAACTCTCTATAAGTGTAAATGCTTTTCCCATTAAACCCTACAAATTTCACATCGCTCTTCAATTGATTAGAGTAATCCGTGTAATCTGCGTAATCTGCGGATTAAAATCGCAAGCAGAGGAGATAGTTATACAGGATTTAAGTTGCATATAATTAAAAATTTCATTATTATTAAAAATTTGCTCGCTAACCACGCAGCCCCGCAGCCCCGCTTGGACGGGATCTTTGCTTCCGCTTCGACAAGCTGTGGGGAATGCGCTCGCTGTTGCAGTTCAAATGTACGTTTACAAACATGGCATTAATCCCATGGAGACACATCATGAAATACAAAGTTGAAATTTCATTATTTCATCATTTTATCCACCGGTCATGATGGAAAGGAAAGTAGCATGCGTGTAGCCTTCGTATCCACATATCCCCCTATTGAATGCGGCATTGGAACATACACCAGCTTTTTGATTGAAGCCCTGGCGAGGCTGCCTAATGAGATTCATATTATCAGCCAGAACGGAGCTGAGGGAAGGCATGTTTACCCTTCATACTCTCCCAGAGAAGACGGCATTGCCGGCAAGATTTTTAATGCAGTTGTTAAGGTTACACCCGATCTTGTCCATATTCAGCACGAATTCGGCCTGTATGGTGAATTAGACGGCATTGCCGTACTTGAACTGATTTACCGCCTTAAATCCACTGGTACTCCGGTTATAGCAACCTTCCATACTGTTCGGAAAGAATTAGAGTTTCGAAAAAAGCTCATCTTAAGGACCATGTGCAGGGAACTAAACGGCATTATTGTGCATGAACAAGAACACGTCGATATATTGCAAACGGTTTTTGATGCAGATCAGTCAAAGATTTTTCTTATTCCGCATGGGGCGCGAGACATGGACCCGATCCCTGATGCCAAGAAAAAACTCGACCTTGAAGGAAGAAAAGTAATTCTGCTGGCAGGGTATTTTCGACCGACCAAGTGTTTTGACAGGATTGTGGAACTTTTCCCGCAGATAGTTAAAAAAGTCCCGGATGCATGGCTGGTGCTGTCCGGAAAACTCAGGGTGCTTGAATTCAGCATCTACCGCAAAATGCTTTTTGAAAAAATAAATAACTCGCCTGTTAGAGACCATATTGAAGTATTCAGGGGCCAGTTTCCCCAAAAAACATTTGATACAATTCTAAGCGCTGCCGATATCGTGGTTTTGCCCTATACTGCAGGAGCTCAGAGCGGCATAATGGCACATGCAATGACCTTTGGCAAACCTGTAGTCACATCGAATCTCCCGGCATTTGTCGATATTCTTGAGAGATTAGAAATAGGATTTTATGCGCAAACCGATGACGAATATGTTGACAGGATTGTAACGCTGCTTACTGATCCGGAGGTGTATAAAAAGTTTTCTCAAAATGCAATGACCTATATCAAAGAAAATATCTCCTGGGACATTGTTGCCCGTCAGACCCTTAATGTTTATGAACAGTTTGGCCTTAAACTGGAATGTAAAACCCGGTATGTATTTGCCGGGGAATAGGAAAAATTACATGTTTAAACGGTCTGAAAAAAATCCTTTAATTTGTCCGTCTGATGTCAAACCTTCAGCAGAGGGATACCGGGTTGTCGGAGCCTTTAATCCAGGCGCTGTTCTTTTTAATAATGAAGTCATACTGCTTTTGCGGGTGGCGGAAAGTTGTATTCCAAAACCGGGCAAGGTCAGGGTTCCGGTCTACAGATTTTACCAGGGGCGGGGCATTCCTGAGATTATGGAGTTTGATGAGGATGATCCTGATCTGTCACTCAAGGATACACGCGGCGTTGTGTACAGGGGCAAGGATTATCTTTCCAGCATCAGCCACCTGCGTCTGGCTCGCAGCATTGACGGCGTCAACTTTACGGTTGAACCAACACCGTTTATCTATCCCTGCTCTCCTGATGAAGAGTACGGCACGGAAGATGCGCGCATTGTATGCATTGACGGAACCTTTTACATAAACTATACCGTCATATCAACTGACAGTTGGTGCACGGCCCTGGCAACAACGACCGACTTTAAAAAATATAAAAAGGAAGGCATCATATTCCACCCGGAAAACAAGGATGTTTCAATATTTCCGGAAAAAATAAACAATAAATATGTTGCCCTGCACCGGCCCAATAACAGCGGGTTTGGCAAGCCATCAATCTGGTATGCCGAATCGCCTGACCTTCTGCACTGGGGTAATTACAAATGCATTGCCCGGCCACGCAATATGGTTTATGAATCCATGAAGATCGGCGGCGGCAGCGCCCCGATAAAAACAGATAAAGGGTGGCTTTGCATCTACCATGCCAAGGGAGATAATTCCAGGTACAGTCTTTTTGCAATGCTGCTGGATCCTGAGCAGCCATGGAAGGTTGTAAAACGAGGAAAGGTTCCTTTGCTCGAACCTGAATATAAATACGAGACAACCGGTTTTTTTAGAAATGTTTTGTTTACAAATGGAATGGTCATAAAAGACGGACAGCTTTTCATGTATTACGGATCTTCTGATGAGACCACATGCCTGGCTGTTTCTTCTGTTGAGCAGATACTTTCAGCCCTTTTAAAGGAATAATTAATGCCTCAAAAACAACAACCTGATATTATCTGTCGCTGGAAGGACAATCCTATTATTACCATCTCGGACCTGCCGTTTCCGGCATCGGATATCTGCAATGCAGGCGCTGTCAAGTTTAACGATATATACCTTTTACTCGTAACCATTGAAAATCTTAGCGGTCAAAAGAGCCTGTATATTGCGAAAAGCAAAGACGGCCTTTGCTTTGAGGTGGACAAAAAAGCTTTTATGGAACCTTCGGAAGACGAACCATACAATAAGTATGAAAAGATCAGTGTCATGGATGCACGGATCACCCCCTTTGAAGGCGCCTATTTTGTTACGTATGTTGCAGAGAGTGGCTATGGGTACAGGATAGGGCTGGCCAGGACAGACGATTTCAAGAGCATTGCCAGGATAGGCCTGATCTCCTCTGTGGACACCAAGGGCGGAACACTTTTTCCGGAAAAGATAAACGGCAGATACGCAAGGCTCGAGCGGCCCTGGTCCGGCGGACGCATCTGGATCAGTTATTCTGATGATCTTGTATACTGGGGCGGTTCAAAGGTGTTAATATCGCCCAGGCCAGGCCATTGGGATGCCAACAGGGTTGGCGATGCCGCGCCTCCTATCAGGCTCAAAGACGGCAGGTGGCTACTGATCTACTACGGTATCAAGGATACGTGTTCAGGCCCTCTTTTCAGGATAGGGGCATTGATTCTGGACCCTGACAATCCAGCTAAAGTCATTGCGCGCACTAATGTTCCTATCCTTTCGCCCCGTAAAGATTACGAGCGGATCGGGAACATCCCAAACCTGATATTTTCATGCGGCGCTCTTCTGGAACAGGACAACTTCCTTTTGTACTATGGTGCTGCCAAAAGCTGTATATGTCTCGGAACAACAACCATTGATGAGATCGAGAAAGAGTGCGCCAGAGGCAAGGGGGTTTTTGATGGCTAAACATTTTGCCAATAGAGAAGAAGTCCTCAGCAGGTTCAAAGATAATCCTATCATTACCCTCCATGATATTCCGTTCAGATGTAATACGGTCTTTAATGGCACAGTAATAAAAAAAGGAGACGAATATTTTCATCTCCTGAGAGTCGAGGAGCAACAAGGACATTCGGTTTTTGCCCTTGCCCGCAGCAAAGACGGGCTGCATTTCACGGTTGAAAACAAGCCGGTCATGACACCAGCGCGCAGAGGGCCATTTGCAAAGTATGAAACCCGTGGTATCGAAGACCCGCGGATTACTGAAATCGATGGTGTCTATTATGTCATGTACACTGCATATTCAAAGTACGGCACACGAATTGCCCTGGCAAAAACCGATGACTTTCACCAGTACAAACGTATTGCCCTTGTGTCTGAACCCGGCAACAAGGACGGGATACTTTTCCCTGAAAAGATTAACGGAGAGTATGTGCGCCTTGACCGGCCAACCGGGAAAGACGTTGGCAGCATGTGGGTATCGTATTCAAAAAATCTGGTTGACTGGGGAAAATCTGAGCTTTTGATGACACCACGACCGGGCATGTGGGACAACTTTCGTATCGGCGCCTCGGTACCGCCGATAAAAACAGAGTATGGTTGGCTTGAGATCTATCATGGTGTAAAAATGACCGTAGCCGGTCCCATTTACAGAATTGGCACTGTTCTGCTGGACATTAAACAGCCCCACAAAGTGGTTGCCAGATGCAACAAGCCGATACTGTCGCCGAGAGAGGATTACGAAAGAATCGGAGATGTCGGCAACGTGGTCTTCGCATGCGGCGCTGTTGTAGAAGATACTGGAGAGATCAAGGTATATTATGGGGCTGCCGATACCTGTATCTGCGTGGCCACAGCAAACTTTAACAATCTTATAGAGGCAACTTTGAACTCTGTATAGTCGACGTGCAATTCAGCTATATCATGCGAAAATACGTAATTTCTCAATAAGTAGGGGCGGGTTTATCCCGCCCGTCAGATCTTTGGGATTAGCATCCACAGCAGGAGCTTTGCGTCACAATGAACATAGGCGGGATAAACCCGCCCCTACGCGG
This sequence comes from Desulfobacterales bacterium, assembly GCA_030610995.1. Classification (GTDB taxonomy): domain Bacteria; phylum Desulfobacterota; class Desulfobacteria; order Desulfobacterales; family ETH-SRB1; genus Desulfaltia. The sequence continues at coordinate 25,192 of JAUWQO010000024.1, read as the reverse complement.
AAGGATCTTGCCGGAACTTTTTGAGAAGTTACTAAAATACGTTTTGTGAGAGAGGCAATGCCAAGGTCTGATACAATCGCATACCGGAGGTAATAGACGGGTATTATGGAAAACAAAGCCGATCTATCAGTAAATATTGGAGGAATAGAACTAAAAAATCCGGTAATGACGGCATCCGGCACATTTGGGTATGCCAGTGAGTTTGAAAATCTTATTGATCTGAACCGGCTGGGGGCTATTATTGTCAAGGGTTTGTCGCTTAAACCCTCCATGGGCAACCCGCCGCCAAGGATAGTTGAAACTCCATGCGGCATGCTCAATGCCATTGGCCTTGAAAACGTCGGTTTTACATCATTTGTTGAAGAAAAACTCCAGTTCCTCAAAGAACTCTCAACGCCCATCATTATAAACATTTACGGAAAAGATATCCGGGAATATGCGGAGCTGGCGTCACGCATTGATGATATTGAAGAAATAGCCGGTATCGAAGTCAATATCTCATGCCCTAATGTAAAGGCAGGAGGGGTCGCATTTGGAACCGATCCTGATACAGCCTACAAAGTAGCAAAGGCTGTCAGAGACAATACCGGCAAACCACTTATGGTGAAACTTACTCCCAATGTGACCGATATTACGCTTATCGCCCGCAGTGTGGAGGATGCGGGCGCTGATTCTATATCATTGATAAATACTATAACCGGTATGGTTATCGACATCGAAACCCGGCGGCCAAAGCTTGCAAATATAACTGGAGGACTTTCCGGACCAGCAATTAAACCTGTAGCTTTGCGCATGGTATGGCAGGTAGTTCAAAGGGTTAAGATCCCTGTAATAGGGGTTGGAGGCATAATGACACCGGAAGATGCGCTTGAGTTTTTAATAGCAGGAGCTGTCGCGGTTCAGGTCGGGACGGCGAATTTGATTAACCCGCATGCCACAATTGACATTATTGAAGGAATAGAAGCCTTTCTTATAAAAAAAAATATCCCGCGGCTAACAGATATTATCGGAACACTTCAAACCTGATATTAGTTCGCTTCGCTCACAAATTGGTCGAGTGGTCAAGTGGTTGATTTGTCGAGTAGTTTAAAGACCTTTACAACTCGACGACTCGACTATTTAACTATTCGACTAAAGTCACAGGAATTTCCACGCCAAGGCGTGGTAGAAATTCCGAGACGTTTAATTACAATGCTTCCGATGATATTACCGGATGGGCTTTTAAGTATTCCAGCCTGTTCAGCCCGTTAATATAAGCCTTGGCGCTGGCTGTGATGATATCCGGATCAGCCCCTCTGCCAAGAGCAATAAGCCCGTCTTCATTTAAGCGCACAGTTACCTCGCCCTGTGCATCTGTGCCGCCGGTCAGGGCGCTCACAGAAAATCTTAAGAGTTCCGATCTCGTCCCGATAAGTTTTGCTATTGTGTTAAAAGCAGCATCAATCGGACCGTTTCCATAACCTGCGCCCTGCACAGGCCGTCCGTTTATTGTGAGCTTAACACTCGCCATGGGAAGAACCGTTGTCCCGCTTATCACATGCAAATAGTCCAGGCAGAAAATATCGGCAGTCCGTAATATACCTTCCGTGACAATAACCTCAAGATCCTCATCAACAATGGTCTTTTTCTTATCAGCAAGCTCCTTGAATTTTTTAAAGACAATATTTAATTCTTCGTCTGAAAGATCGTATCCCAACTCCTTTAAATGTGAGCGCAAAGCGTGCCTTCCTGAATGTTTGCCCAATACAAGCTTGCTGGCGCTGAGGCCTATGGTTTCAGGCTTCATAATCTCATATGTCATGGGATTTTTCAACATGCCATCCTGGTGAATACCTGCTTCATGTGCAAATGCGTTGGCGCCGACTATAGCCTTATTCGGCTGCACAATAATTCCTGTTATCATACTGACAAGCCGGCTTGTCGGATAAATCTGCTCGGTGTTAATATTTGTTGATATCGGGATATAATTCGGTCTTGTATGCAAAGCCATTACCATCTCTTCAAGAGATGTATTTCCTGCCCTTTCTCCGATTCCGTTTATTGTAACTTCAGCCTGTCTGGCGCCGGCGCATATTGCCGCAAGAGTATTGGCTGTGGCAAGGCCAAGGTCGTTATGGCAGTGTATGCTCACAATTGCTTTATGAATATTTGGTGTATGTGCCATGACATACTTAACAAGATCTGCAAATTCCTGTGGAATGGCGTAGCCTACTGTATCAGGAATATTAATAGTTGTGGCGCCGGCCTCTATTACGGCCTCAAAAATCCTGCACAGAAAATCAGGATCACTTCTTGATGCATCCTCGGCGGAAAATTCTATGTTATCGGTGAGAGATCCAGCATATTTAACCGCTTCAACCGCCTTTTTTACAACCTCATCCCTTGTCATTTTCAGCTTGTAATCCATGTGAATATCCGAAGTCGCGATAAAGGTATGTATCCTCGGTTTAGCGGCATTACGGATAGCGCCCCAGGCACGATCGATATCCTTTTTGGAAGTTCGAGCCAGAGCAGCAACTTCTGTGTTTTTCAACTTTCCCGCTATGCCGGAAACAGCTTCAAAATCTCCTTCAGATGCGGCAGGAAACCCTGCTTCCAGTACATCTACACCGAGTTTTTCCAGTTGCACGGCAATCCGCATCTTTTCAGCGGCATTCATGCTTGCTCCGGGAGACTGCTCGCCGTCTCTTAAAGTTGTGTCAAATATTATTACTTTTTCATCCATAATTTTGCTCCATAATCCGTGATATTGGTCGAGTGGTCGAGTAGGAAATTGGTCGAGTGGTTGACTACTCGACTATTCAACTATTTCTCTACTCGACTATTTCCCTATGATTTTTTCCGTTCCTTGGATAGTTTATACTGAAAACTGTCTGCCAGCGCCTGCCAGCTTGCTTCTATAATATCTTCTGAAGCGCCGATTGTGCTCCAGATATCATCTTCGTCTCTTGACTCTATTAAAACCCTTACCTTTGCTGCGGTTCCTTTTGCGCCATCTATTACCCGCACCTTGAAATCAACAAGACGCATGGAATCCAGGTCGGTTACATAAAATTTCTCCAGGGCCTTGCGCAGGGCATTGTCCAAAGCGCCGACCGGCCCATGTCCTTCAGCGGCAGTGATTTCTTCCTTATCGCCGACAGAAATCTTGATTGTAGCATGAGACGAACATGGATAATCTTTTTCCTTTTCAATGTGAACTCTAAAAGATTTCAGTTCAAACAGGGGGTTGAACTGTTTTGTAAATTTTTCCATCAGTATTTTGAAGGAGCCGTCAGCCGCTTCAAACTGATAACCCTGATCTTCCAGCCGCTTTATTTCCAAAGCGATTTTGCGGCTGTCAAACCCATTTCCCTTGAGCTCAATACCCAGTTCTTTGGCTTTGTATTCCACGTTGCTCTTGCCGGAAAGATCAGATATCAAAACACGGCGCTTGTTGCCCACATACTCAGGCTCCATGTGTTCGTATGCCCCCGGCACCTTCATAATAGCGCTTACATGAATACCGCCCTTGTGGGCAAAAGCGCTTTTACCAACAAAAGGCCTGGCGTTTAATGGAATCATATTTGCAGTCTCGCTGACAAACCTGGAAAGCCTTTTTAGTTTTGTGAGGTTCTCTCTTGAAATACACGGACAATCCATTTTTATACAAAGAATCGGTATAATTGAGGTAAGGTCCGCATTGCCGCACCTTTCTCCATATCCATTGACAGTCCCCTGGACCATAACAGCGCCTGCGCGTATCGCTGATAGGGAATTGGCCACAGCCATGCCGCAGTCATTGTGTGTATGAATTCCGATTTTGAACGGCATGGCATCTGTTTTTGTGCTCTGTTTTTCAGCAGTGCTTTTGCGTACATTATTTATGATGGATTCTATTTCAAATGGCATGGTGCCGCCATTTGTGTCGCAAAGAACAATAGTGTCTGCGCCGCCGTCTACAGCAGCCATCAGGGTTTGCAATGCATAATCCGGGTTTTTCTTATACCCGTCAAAAAAATGCTCGGCATCATAGATAACCTCACGATCATTCTTCTTCAGGTACTCGACAGAGTCACGTATCATTGCAAGATTTTCTTTCAAGGTATTTTTCATAACCTGCTCGACATGGAGATCCCATGTTTTGCCAAAAATTGTGACAGCAGGAGCGCCGCTCTCAAGAAGCGCATTTAAGTTAGGATCATCATCAGGCTTAATACCGGGCTTGCGGGTAGAGCCGAATGCGGCAAGGCGGGCGTTTTGAAATTTAATATTTTTCGCCAGCTCAAAAAAGCGCTCGTCCCTGGGATTGGAACCGGGCCAGCCGCCCTCTATGTAATGTATCCCAAGGTCATCAAGCTTCTGTGCGATCTTTATCATTTCTTCAGCGCTGAAACTGATGTTTTCTCCCTGGGCTCCGTCTCTTAAAGTGGTATCATATAGAAGTATTGGTTCCATTATGTTGTTCTCCCAAGAATAAAAATACAATATCTATTTTTGTAAGCGTTCACGGAACATTGAAATTAGAAATTGGAAATTTGGTCTTCATGCTTTTGTACTGTTCTTCCCAATTTCCAATTTCTATTTTATCTCTCCCTAATTTCTACTTTCCAATTTCAACTTTCAAGCCGTGAACGGCTACCTATTTTCCCCTGTTTTCAGGCCTTAATGATCGAACTGCTGCGCCGGCTGTCCACATTTCTGAATTATGTATAACATCAAGTTCCTTTCTCAGTTTCTGGAGATAATCAGGCGCACTGTTGGCTTCAAGAACCCGTTTAGTCTCTTTACCTGTTTTAACCCTTTCATAAAGTTCATCAAAAACAGGAGCCACTGCATCCCGGAATTTTGGAGCCCAGTCAAGAGCTCCCCTCTGAGCGGTTGTGCTGCAGTTAGCAAACATCCAGTCCATACCATTTTCTCCTACAAGACGGATGAGACTCTGTGTCAGTTCTTCCACGGTTTCATTAAAAGCTTCACTCGGCGAATGTCCGTTTTTTCTAAGAACATTGTACTGTGCCTCCATAGTGCCGGCAAGACATCCCATCAGAACACCGCGCTCGCCCGTAAGATCGCTGTAGACCTCTTTTTTAAATGTTGTGGGAAAGAGATATCCTGATCCTATGGCAATACCGAGCGCAAGAGTTCTTTCCATTGCTCTGCCGGTAAAGTCCTGATACACTGCAAAGCTGGAATTGATACCACTCCCGTCCAGAAAGTTTCTCCGCACATTAGTTCCGGATCCTTTTGGCGCCACCATAATTACATCAATATTTTCCGGGGGTATAACACCTGTCAGATCTTTATAAACAATTGAAAAACCATGCGAAAAATAAAGAGCATCCCCCTCGTTAAGACATTCTTTTACCTGAGGCCATGTTGCGGACTGACCGGCATCCGACAGTAGTTCCTTAATAATTGTTCCTTTCCGTGCTGCTTCCTCAAGAGGAAAGAGCGTTTCACCTGGTACAAAACCGTCTGAAATAGCCTTATTCCAGTATTCATCCCCTTCAAGCTGTCCTATGATTACGGAAAAGCCGTTGTCTTTAAGATTTAAAGCCTGCGCCGGCCCTTGAACTCCGTAGCCGAGAACTACAATTGTTTCATCTTTAAGCGCTTCCCTGGCTTTATCCAGAGAAAATTCTTCAGATGTAATTACTTCTTCTACAACACCGCCAAAATCGATTTTTGCCATTTCATTCTCCTTAATTTATAAGTATATTTTTTGCTGCTTCCCCCTGATTTTATTTTGGTTCCCGGAAAAGGGCGATAATTCCTGTTTTTGCGATCTCCTTAATTCCTATCGGCTTTAGAAGGTTTAAAATCGCATCCATTTTGCCTTCATCTCCGGTAACCTCTAAGGTGTAATGCCCCTGCCCTACATCAACTACTTTACACCTGAAAATATCGACAATTCTGAGGATTTCAGCCCGGTGTTCCGGCTTGGCCTGGACCTTGACAAGGGCCATCTCCCTTTGAACATAACTTGTTCCTGTAAGTTCGTGTACTTTTATCACATTGATAAGCTTGTGAAGCTGCTTCATAATTTGTTCGACAACCGGCGTATCCGCCATAGTAACCATGGTAATCCTGGATACCAAAGGCTCGGTAGTTTCGGCAACCGAAAGACTTTCAATATTATACCCTCGACCGCTAAATAATCCTGCAATCCTGGACAGCACCCCCGGCTGATTGTCAACTAAAATCGAAAGTATATGTTTTTGTTCCGTCATGATTTATATCCTCCTTATCCCTAAGCCAGAAGCATTTCCGTTATAGGCGCTCCGGCAGGCACCATTGGATAAACACATTCTTCCCTCTCGACCACAAAGTCCATAATTACTGTTTTAGGTGAAGAAAGGCCTTTTATGAGCACCGGTTCAACCTCTTCAGGCTTTGTAGCCCGTAAACCAACAGCCCCGTATGCCTCTGCCAGTTTTACAAAGTCAGGGGCATGCTCCATGCCTGTACCGGAGTAACGTTTGTCGTAAAACAGTTCCTGCCACTGTCTAACCATGCCAAGATACCGGTTGTTCAGGATAACGATTTTTACCGGAAGATTGTATTGCTCTGCAGTTGCCATTTCCTGTATGTTCATCTGAATGCTGCCGTCTCCGGCAATGTCCACTACCAGCTTATCCGGGCAGGCAAGCTGAGCGCCGATTGCAGCGGGAAGTCCGAACCCCATACATCCCAGACCGCCCGATGTAATAAAATGATTGGGTTTGTTAAAATGATAATACTGGGCCGCCCACATCTGATTCTGGCCTACTTCGGTTGTTATAATGGCTTCGCCTTTTGTTAGTTCATAAAGTTTTTCAACAACGTATTGCGGCTTTATAATATCTTTTTGTTTATATGCAAGGGGCTTGGTGCTTTTCCACTCGTCAATCTGATCGAGCCATTTTTTTCTCTTTGTCTTAAGGTCGCCTAAGTCCTCCTTGTCTAAGAGCCTGTTGAGAAGACCGAGTGTAATTTTACAATCACCTACAATAGGAACGGCAACAGGAATATTTTTGCGTATTGATGTCGGATCAATATCAATATGCACAATCTTTGCATTGGGGGCGAATGTATCTGTTTTTCCGGTAACACGGTCGTCAAAACGGACCCCGACAGCAACGATAAGATCGCACTCTCCTGAGCACATGTTGGCTCGATATGTGCCATGCATGCCGATCATGCCAAGCCACAAAGGATCCGTGCCCGGAAATACTCCAAGCCCCATTAAGGAGCATGTTACAGGGGTCCGGGTTTTATGAGCCAATTCAGTAAGCTCTTTTGAACCCTTTGAAAGAACAACCCCGCCGCCTGCAAAAATAAGCGGTTTTTTGGCATTCTTTATCAGTTTTACTGCCCTGTGCAACTGTTTCATATTCGGGTTGTAAGTAGGATTGTATGACTTCAGCTCAATTTTTTGGGGCGGTTTGTAAGTTATTTTTGTATTTGACACATCCTTTGGAAGATCGATCAGCACGGGCCCGGGGCGGCCGGAAGCAGCTATAATAAATGCCTCCTTAACAATTCTTGCAAGATCCTCGGTGCGTTTAACAAGGTAGTTGTGTTTGGTGCATGGCCTTGTTATTCCGACAATATCCACTTCCTGAAAGGCATCGTTACCGATAAGCTGTGTTGGAACCTGGCCGGTAAATATAACTATAGGAATGGAATCCATATAGGCAGATGCAATTCCGGTCACCGTATTGGTGGCCCCGGGGCCGGATGTTACCAGGCATACCCCCACCCCGCCGCTGGCCCTTGCATAACCATCCGCGGCATGAACCGCTCCCTGCTCATGGCGGACCAGTATATGCTTTATATCTGTTTTAGCCAGTTCGTCATAAATATCTATGATAACACCACCAGGAAATCCAAAGATCGTGTCTACACCTTCTTCCTTGAGCACCTCCATAAGTATCTGTGCGCCTGTTAATTTCATGATAAATCCTTTCTTTTTCTGGTTGCTCGTTGCTGGTTTCTCGTTGCTGGTTGCTGGTTTCTCGTTGCTGGTTGCTCGTTATTTTACTATCGCACCCTTGTCGGCGGAAGAAACCATTCGAGCATATCTGCTTATATATCCATGTGTTATCTTCGGCTCAGGGACCGACCACGAGGCAGACCTCTCCCTAATTGTCTGCTCGGAAACTTTAAGGGTTATCTTTTTGCCTGGAATATCGATTGATATAAGATCCCCTTCCTGCACAATTGCAATAGGCCCTCCCTGCATGGCTTCCGGCGAAACATGCCCTATGGATGCGCCTTTTGTGCCTCCTGAAAAACGGCCGTCTGTAATTAGCGCTACATGGCTGTCCAATTTCATGCCGGCAATTGCAGAAGTCGGAGTAAGCATCTCTCGCATACCAGGGCCGCCCATAGGTCCTTCATAACGTATTACAATAACATCCCCTTTTTTAATATTCCCATCTAAAATTGTTTGACTCGCCTCCTCTTCCGAATCAAAAACCCTTGCAGGCCCTTCGTGACACAACATCTCATCTAAAACCGCTGACTGTTTCACAACACAACCATCAGGGGCAAGATTGCCGAAAAGTATGGCAAGACCTCCATAGTTATGATACGGGTTGTCTACAGGCCGTATAATATCTTTATCCAGCGTTTGAACATCTGTAACATTGTCGCCAATTGTTTTTCCGGTTACAGTCATGCATTCATCGTTGATAAGGCCGGCATGTAACAGCTCATTGACTACAGCGCCAATACCTCCCGCTTGATTCAGATCCTCTATATGGTATTTACCTCCAGGACTGAGCGAGCAAAGATGAGGTGTCGCCTTGCTGATTTCGTTGATCAGGTTAAGGTCGATATTTACCTTTGCTTCATTTGCAATTGCCAGAAGATGGAGGACTGTGTTGGTGGAACAGCCAAGCGCCATGTCAACTGTAAGAGCATTTTTAAATGCCTTTTCAGTCATGATTTTTTTCGGAGTAATCTGCTGCTTTAAAAGGCTGATTATCTGCATTCCAGCCTCCTTGGCCAGACGGATACGGGCAGCCATCACGGCAGGAATTGTGCCGTTGCCCGGCAATCCCATGCCTATGGCCTCGGTCAAACAGTTCATGGAGTTGGCTGTAAACATGCCGGCACATGACCCACAGGTTGGACAGGCAACATTTTCAATGGCAGTCAAGTCCTTTTCCGTCATCCTGCCTGAAAGCACCGCGCCAACTGATTCAAAAACAGTGACAAGATCGATTTTCCTGGCCCCTGTTTGATTTGGATTATCGCCGGCCAGCATAGGACCTCCGCTTATTACAATTGTTGGAAGATCCAGACGCGCGGTGGCCATCAGCATTCCCGGAACGATCTTATCGCAATTTGTAACCATAACCATGGCATCGAATGCATGGGCAGTGGCCATCACCTCGATTGAATCGGCGATAAGTTCACGGCTTGCGAGAGAATACTTCATCCCCGTATGATTCATGGCAATGCCGTCACAAACACCTATTGTGCCGAATTCGATAGGAGTGCCGCCCGCCATATAGACTCCGGCCTTTACGGCTTCTACAATTTTATCCAGATGAACATGGCCCGGAATAATCGCATTGGCTGAATTGGCAATGCCTATAAGAGGCCTTTTCAACTCAGCATCTGTGTATCCCATTGCCTTAAAGAGGCTTCGATGAGGCGCCCTTTCAATACCTTTTTTAACAATATCGCTTTTCATTCTAATTATTCTCCTGAAAACAGGTTTTTTGAAAAAAAAATCCGTTAGCAGCTTTAGGGGCTGATAACGGATTTTATATTTTTTATTAATGATATAATCAAGCCATTATTAAGCCCCTTCCTCGCAGCAGGTTAGGACGCCTACAACGAGGACAATAATTAGACTAATAAGCTTATAAATGACTGATAATTTTTTCATAATTTTTCGTTGTCGTTAATTTTAAAATTAATTTTTTAACAAAGATTATAAATAGTGTCAAGTTTTTTTTTGATTATGCACGAATTTACCTCCCACCAAATCAGCTCTTCGGTCAGCTTTGACGGATGATTCGACGTGCCTGTCCCACCATTGAATTCTTCTTTTCTCGAATCCAGTAGTACACCTCGGGGTCATAATAAGGATGCTGAGAAAATAGCAGGTGCTGCCCGATATATTGTTCACAAACCGCGCCGGCATTGACTCTCATCACATCAGCCTTTTCATAATCAAGCAAATTCAGGCCGGTGACTGTTGACATCAGGCCAACATCAAGAAAAATATATGTCTGCGATCTCCGCGAGAGACCAAAAATAAAATGAGAAACGCATAATTTCATGGGCGTCCCGGTAGTTCCTCAAAAGCCAGAATCCATGCTTTGAAATATTTAGCACTTCAACTTCTGAAGTGCTTTTTCCAGCTACGTTTGATTTCATCTTTGAGTTTGGGGACACCCTTTGAGTAAGCGAAGCGAACTGCAAACACGCTGTTAGATGAAGTTGCCATTTTACATTTTTAGAGGAATTATTTTACCTACCCCACTCTCAATATAATCCTGTTTATATTCTTCCTTAAACAATTCACGACAACGATCTCCCGAACAATGGGAAGGGGCAACCTTTTGAACACCTATATCCCTAAATCCTTTTATAATACTTCTTAATTCTGAATCAGAAGCACCGGATAGATGAAAGCCGCCCATAACTAGATAGATATTTTTATCCGGCAATATTTGCTTAGCATTTTTAGCAATATTTACTACTCCTGGATGAGCACAACCAGTAATGACTACTAAACCCTTTTCAGTATTTAAAATTAAAGATTGCTCTTTGATCCAAGTTCCCATCTCGCCAGTGGTATAGACATTATCAGAGATTGGCATAGAACCTCTTACATCTTGATATTCTGCTTCATAAGATTTTATTTTTTTTCTTATCGAGTTTGGGAAGGAAGAAGGGATATACACTTTTACATCTCCGTTTCTCTCTAAAAATCCATTGAGTCCTCCCACATGGTCTCCATGAATATGAGAAATAACCAGTATATTTATATCCTTAGGATCTATTTTCATCTTTTCCATATTGGAAAGTAAAATAGAACTGTTTCCTCCAGTATCAAAAAGAATGTTTTTGGTGGGTGTGCTAATTATACTGCCAAAACCCCAGCGGGTAGTTAAATTAGGATTCACTTGATAATTGTCATAGACGATTATGATAGAGACATTTCCTTCAATGGGGGGAGGAATGAATTCCTCTTTTTGGGAGTTGCAAGAACTTCCTATTAACATTCCTACAATAGCTAATCCAATTAGCAACAAAGAATAGAGAAAATTCTTGTTCATAATATATAACCCCCTTTCTTAAAAGATAGCAATTTCATCTAACGGGGGACTTCGGGGACATAACTTATAAACTTATTCGCCTTCTTTAACTCCCCTTGCAATGATATGATGCAAGGCTCCCGGAGCATCTACTCTTGATTTTCTCGGCATGTAAACCGATTGTCAGATACTGCCTTTCGTCTCCTTACCTCTTCCAACCAACCAATTCGTACCTCTGTTCCTTTATCAAATTCTGGAATGTAAGGCTTAATGTCAATGACAGGTGTTTTATCGAGAATGTCCAAATCTATTACTGACAATCTGTTGTCTTGAATACTTGCAAGTCGAACAACCGATAGGCCAATAGGATTTGGTCGGTTGGGAGCCCTGGTAGCGAACAATCCACGAAGCTGATTGTCGAGGAAGGGTATTACCTTCAACCTGTAACCTGTAGACCTATGAAAATGGTACAGCAAAATAATGTGAGAGAAACCGCTTAGGTCGTCAAGACCCTCAGTAAACTCAGGAAACACTTCGATAGACCCAGAGATATCTTTAGCTCGGGACGGCTGAATGGGCATTCCAGCAAGTTTAGTGAAAGGGCTGTGAACAATTCCTATCGGTTGGTAATTAATCTTCATTATTCCAAAGTCCTATATGTGCCTAAGTGTAAAGATTAAATCCAATGATATTAACTATTATATGTTTAATTCTTGATGAACTCGTAAAAAGTCAAATTTCTACCCTTTTTGTCATTCCCGCGAAAGCGGGAATCCAGTTTGTTTTTAATGAAAAAGCAAAACCTTTTTGCATAACCCCAAAATTGGGCAAAAGGTGGTCTTATGCCCCACCCGCATGTTCCCTGGCGTTGTTAACCCGCGATTATTTCGTTTAACCCCTCTATTATCAGATTTATTTCTTCGGGTTTAGCTACGCCAATTTTCTTTCGAAGACGTTTTACCGATAAGGACAATTTTCATTTTGTTTTTCCGCGAACAGTTCTCACAGCATCCAAAATGTCAGATTTTTTTAAACCGACTTTTTTTCCTTTCCTTCTAGCCTCAGCAATTAAATCGTCAAATTCATTAAGGGCTGGAGGCGATATGTTTTTTAGTATAACGACATCTTTATCCCCGACAACCACGAATTGAGATCCGGGTTTCAAATTTAGCTGTTTCCTAATAATGTCGGGAATGACAATTTGTCCTTTAGATGACATTTTTGTGGTTGAAATATTTGCCATGATGCACCTCCTGTTAAATGCGTTGAGATCTTACTGGTAAGATAATATGGCAATTTACATCAAATTGCAAGGCTGAAAGCACATTTTCATTTTAAAAGTGAACTCAGAAGTCACCGGTAGGAAGGGAAGAAGACAGTAGCAAAAGCAAAATTCAATAAAAAAATATGCTTGAAAAAATGACGCCGACCCTTTCTGTCGGTATGGCGTTGTTATATTTTTTTCACAATACGTCATTCACCTTTTTTATATTCACTAAAGCTTGTTTATAAGCTTCACCAGGAGTATGAATATATTGAAATCAACTCAGCGCCAAGCTGTTCTTTAATGCATTATCAACCTTTTTCATGGAATCGTTTGGGAGTGTGCCTAATTTTGGAGTAATCAGCCTATTTTTGTCAATGGTTCTAATCTGGGATAAATTAACAACTGAATCTTTTTTAAGACCATCCCCCTTCTTGATGGCAACGCAAATGGGATAGGATGCTTTTTTTTCTGAATATTCAGTGAGTACGGCCACAATGGTGGTTGGTGAGTGCGTATTGCCAATGTCGTTTTGAATCACAAGCACAGGCCGGGTTTTGCCTGTTTCCCTTCCCACAACCGGATCAAGATTCGCATAATGGATATCGCCTCGCTTAACTTGAATAACAGACATAAGTTCACCTCATTAAAGGAGACCTTTGTAAAATTGAACATTTTTCAAAAGTCTCTAAAGGTTTTCGGTATCAACGTATTTGAAATCCTCTGAAATTTTCAGATTTTCCTGTGCCAACTCCTGATAGGCACGCTTCATTTTTTCCTCAAATATCTTTTTATCAATTTGTTCTAGCTTTTCTTCAATAGATTCTCGAACCAGGGAAGAAACTTTTTTGCCTTGAAAAGCGGATAGTTGGTAAAGTTTGTTTTTAAGTTCAGAAGAGATTTGAACATTAAGTCTGGCTTTTTTAGGTTGTAAATTTGGTTGCATATTTTACACCTCCTTTTATGGCTAAAAAGTACATCAAATTGTTTATTACAAAATAGGCACAAAATCAAGCTAAAAAATGGCTCAAATATTTGCCAAAGAGGGGGCAGAGATTTTGCAGAAAAAGTGTGCATAAGGAACTTTAGGGATGTCCATTTGTAAATCAGTTGTCGGCTTAGTATTTTGATAATATTATATTTTAAGAAAATACGTGGTTTCGCTGGATAAAAATTGAACGGGGTAAACATTTCATGGGGCAGGCGCAGATTTCATAGATTTTTGTTCTATCCTTTTAGTAGCCGAAAGCTTTTGCACTTTCCTGCTTTTTTATCAAAGGTTATAGTTGATGCGCATTCCTTGGAAAGGTTTATTCTACCAATTAAACAATCAGAAAAATCAGCAGAACCTTTTCGAAAATCATTCAATGACAGCCATACTATCTGGGAGTTGTGGACTTTCAATTGTGCAGTATGTAAAATTTGTTCAATTATTTGAATTATCTTTTGTTTTGATGTGTTGTAACATTTCTCCAAAACCCAAACTAGCTCACAGATTACTATATAGTTAATGAATCCAAAATTATCTTTTGACAACTTTTTTTCAATATAATTTGTCGCAGATTTTGCCTGGGATTGGTCATCTTGTACGATATACCTTACCAATACATTTATATCGATTCCTGTCACGTCCTACTTCCCCTCTCAATAATTGCTTGATTCATTTCTTCGACTGTAACCGGCACTTTAGGGCGAGGTATCATACCTTTCAATTGTGAGACATCTGCGGTTACCGGCCACAATGTTACAACACCATTTGTATTTACTAAAAATTCTACTCTATCACCTCTATCAACTTTCAAGTAATCTCTAATTGGTTTCGGCAAAGTTAATTGGCCCTTTGTCGTAATAGTTGCAGTTGGCATTGCAATTCCTCCTTTCTCAATAACAGATATCCTTACTTTATGGTAAGGAATATAGTTGTGTCAAGTTAATTTTGCCCCCTATTATTGCTCCTCACAGCGCAAATACCGTTTTATAAACCATAAACAGAAAAACCGTCCAAACCAGAACGAATATCATGGGCTTTATAAGCAGTTTGTAGGTTCCGGCCAGGTCCGCATGAAAGTAGTCCTTGCTCACAAGGAGACACAGGTGGACGGGACTCATCATCATTCCCATATAACCAAAGCCATAGGCAAGAGTAGAGTAGGCAAGCATCTCAGCGCCCTGAATCTGCCCATGAAGAAGAACAATGATAAGAGGATAGGAACTGCCGACAAATCCCAGGGCGATCCCCATAACCAGGCCGGAGATGAATGGTAGAGCAGCCACCACAAAAACCGTGGGTATGTGATAACGGATCAGATCCTCCTGTATTTCGCCAATCATGTGAGTCTCTATCAAAATACCTTTAAACGCCATGATTCCCAATATGATCAGTGCCATGTTGACAGTGAATCGATGGAATAAGGCCTTTTTTATAAGCAGCACCGGCAGATTATTTGTTTTTATTACCCAGCCCTGGGCTAAAATGAGACCTATCAGGAAATTAAGATATTTGGGCCAGGCAAATGGGAGGGGTATATAGTCTATGATAAAGCCAAGACCGAACATGGTGAAGATGACCAGTCCAAAAGGGATGATCTCATAAAGAAATCTTTTGACATCTTTCCGGGACGGGGTTGTATTTGATTTTTTCTTTGGGCAACCAGATAAAAGAAAGATGTTGCCGCTAACCAACACGCCAAGACACAAAGGAAATTGTGCTGCAATAAGCTGCCAGGGTTCCACGTTTAAAAGGCTTATTGCCAGAATCAGCCCGGGATACAATGGCCACCAGTACTCCCAAATGTGTCTGAACCAGTAGTTTATTGCTGTTTTAAGTTCAGCCGACAAATCGCTTCCTGCGGCGCTTGATTCCACCATGGGCGCTGAAAAGAGGGCTCCGCCCGGCATGGGAAGAAGCCCGATTATAGCCGGCAAACAGGCCAAAGTAAAACGATTGCCAAAAGATATCGCCTTGAATGTATCGACAATACGATCCATCTGCCGGCTTTCCTTAAGAAGATGGCTTAAGACGATAATTTCCACTATAATTACGGCTAACCACAGACTTTCACCGGATAGCGACTTGACAAGAACAAGACGAACCGTTTCAATAGGCCCTTGGCCCATCCAGAGCCCTACCGCAGCGGCAGCGGAAAAGAGGCAGATATAAAGAGATATCTTGTACCTGGTGAGAGCAAGAATAAAGACAAAAACCACTATGATTTTGACAAGGGCTGGAAGTTCGAGAAGCATCGGACAATCTCCGGAAACTGTGATTTGCGGTAAAGGGCTGAATTTATTTTGGCGATTTTTTTACCACGAAGAACACGAAGATAAAAAAAAACTGTAACCGTTCACAGAACGTTGAAATTGGAAATTGGAAACTTGGCCTTCATGCTTTCACGCGGCGCAAGCGCCTGCGCTGCACGTGTACTGTTGATGAACGCATTCAATCCCACTATATTTGCGGCTATGCTGTCGGATGATCGTATTATTTGATAGCCCATGATAGCCCACGGGAGCATTACCAATTTGTTAAAGCCGAAAACATAAACTCTATTCGGGCGGGATAAACCCGCCCCTACGAAATTTGATGCACGTAACCCGTAGGGGCGGGTTTACCCCGCCCGATAAATGATGATGCTGTGGGATATCATTCCAATTTTAACAAACTGGTAATACTCCCGAGCAAGTGGATTAATAAGAGAAGAGGATTAGGGGAACGACCATTGAACTATAACTTTATGTACTGGATACCGAAATATAAGACTGGCAAAAGGCATTCAGGCGCTCGAAAATTTGTCTTCAAGAGCGCGGATCACACCCACCAGTTTTGTAAACACGTATAATTGGGGTGATTTTAAAGGCAATCCATGAACTTTGATGGAAAAATATTTCGATGCATTTCTTTATGTTGCTAATTGGGGGACACATTGGTTCATGTTAAGGGTTCCTTACAGACTGATCAATTTTGATTTGGCTGAAAAATATTGCTTTAGAGAAAAGCACGTAATAGACCGGCTAAAACTTCTTGTGAAAAGAGATACTGTGCTGGTTGCTCATCCTCCGCCACGAGGAACCCTGGATGAAGTCCTTGGCAGGTTTCGCGCAGGCTGCCGGAAACTGCAAAAAATAGTTGTAAATATACAGCCACGACTGCTAATCTGCGGTCATACTCATGAAAGACCAGGAGCGTTATTTGTTGGAGAAACACTTGTTGTTAACTGTAGTATGGGCCGAAAAGGAGCAGGCACGGTAATTAATCTTGATAAGGGCATGACCCCGAAAGCTGAACTGATTTAATCCACAGGTTACCCCAATGAAATAGAAAGACAAAAGGCCCCAGTTAATTGTCTGCGAATTGAACGGGGTAAACATTTCATGGGGCAAGCGCAGATTTTAGCCATAAATCTCATACAGACAAGATAATGAAAGTCTGTGTGTGTCTGTGGCTAAGAATTAATAACATTCGAAAACGGCACCGATATATAAACTTGAGTAACGTATTACAAATTTTTATATTCTTCGTGGGCTTCGTGGTAAAATATCTTTGATTTTATATTATGCTTGATTATATAAAATTGTTGGGTTAATAATATATAAATATTGCGGGGGTGCCTGACCGGGCTGAGAAAATACCCTTTGGACCTGATCTGGATCATACCAGCGTAGGGAGCGGTAACTAAAACTTTGTTACACTTTTATTTTCAAAGGGCCATATCTCCGATAAGGAAGGTATCGGCCTTTTTTAATTTATTAGAAACGTTCAAAATGATCAAACGGTTAGCGAGAATATTGCAATATACGGAAATTTTGAGAACGGCTATAATTCTCAAGGAGATAACTCATGGGCGTTAAAAGGATTTTGACCATAGCCGGCTCCGATTCCGGAGGCGGAGCCGGAATTCAGGCTGATTTAAAGACAATTACCGTTCTTGGCGGATTTGGGATGAGTGTGATAACCGCTTTAACCGCTCAAAATACCCTTGGTGTCCAGGGAATTTACGGTGTCCCGGAAAATTTTGTAGAAAAACAGTTTGATTCCGTAGCAACCGATATAGGAATCGATGCGGCCAAGACCGGAATGCTTGCCAACTCACGAATAATTAAAGCAATAGCTGGAAAGATAAAGGAATACAAAATAGGTATCCTCGTTGTAGATCCGGTTATGGTAGCCAAGGGAGGAGCGCCTCTGATAGAAAATGAGGCCAAACAATCCTTGATAGAAGAACTTTTGCCATTAGCGTTTGTTATTACTCCCAACATTCCTGAAGCCGAAGTTTTGTCAAAAATCAAAATATCTTCTGTTGATGATATGAAAAAATCGGCGAAGATTATACACGGTTTGGGAGCAAAAAACGTTGTTGTCAAGGGCGGGCACCTTGCCGGAGATGCCATCGACATCCTCTATGACGGTAAAAAGTTTCATGAGTTTATTTCAGAAAGGATAGACACTAAAAATACTCACGGCACAGGCTGTACATATTCAGCGGCAATTGCCACCATTCTTGCGAACAAAAAGTCTGTTCTTGAAGCAGTAAAAACAGCCAAGGAATATATCACAGATGCCTTAAGGTTTTCCCTTCCCCTCGGCAGGGGACATGGCCCGACAAACCATTTTGCCCCAATTTTACGAGACAGCCAACGCTATACATGCATCACAGACCTTAAGAAAGCTGTTGAAAAAATAAAGACTGAAAAATGTGGGAACATCATTCCTGAGGTACAATCAAACTTCGGTTATGCCTTGCCATATGCATTGACGGCAGATGATGTGGCCGCCATTCCGGGAAGGATTATCAGGGTCGGGGAAGAAGCTCGAACTCTCGGTGATCCTGCTTTTGGCGCGTCACGACATATTGCCGGAATAATCCTGACGGCAATGAAGTATAACAACGACTTTCGCTGCGCAATGAATATCAGGTTTTCCGAAGATATAATCAATATATGCCGGAAGTTAGGCTATTCTATAGATCACTTTAGCCGGGCCGATGAACCTGAACATATAAAGGCTAAAGAGGGTTCTTCTCTTAAATGGGGAACCGATTCCGTGTTTTCAAGGCGGGATACAATTCCTGATATCATCTTTGACCTCGGTGATGTGGGTAAGGAACCGATGATAAGGATTTTTGGGAAATACCCTGACGAAGTTGCAGAAAAGGTGCTGACAATATCGAAAAACCTAAAATAATCAAATTAAAACCAGGAGGTACAAAATATTATGGCTTTAAATGAAATTACAATAACCAAAGCAATAGTTGAACGCTTTTCGCAAAAATTTCTGGAATATACGGAGGTTGACACGGCCATAGTGGGCGCGGGCCCTTCAGGCCTGGTAGCTGCATACTTCCTTGCAAAGGCCGGCAACAAAGTAGCGATATTTGAACGTAAATTAAGTGTAGGCGGCGGTATGTGGGGCGGCGGCATGATGTTTAATGAAATAGTTGTGCAAAAAGAGGGCAAAGAGATACTCGATATATTTAATATAAGGACCGAAGAGTATCAGCCGGACTATTATACGGCAGATGCCGTTGAATCGATCACAACCATCGCTTCGTATGCAACCAGGGCTGGAGCCAAGGTGTTTAATTGTATGAGTGTCGAGGATGTTATGATTCGTGAAAATCGCGTTACCGGTCTTGTTATTAACTGGTCGCCAGTTGAAATGACCGGTATTCATGTAGATCCCCTTACTATCAGGGCAAGAAATGTCATTGATACGACTGGACATGCCAATGAGGTGCTTCGTGTGATTGAACGGAAGGCGGACATGAAATTAAACACGGAAACCGGAAAGGTAATGGGCGAGCGTTCTCTGTGGGCCGATAAGGCGGAAAGGCTTACGATCGAAAATACAAAAAAGATATGCCCTGGAGTCTTTGTAGCCGGAATGTCGGCAAATGCCGCCTTTGGCGGCCCAAGAATGGGACCCATCTTCGGCGGAATGCTTCTCTCGGGGAAAAAGGTAGCAGAACTTATTGTTGCAGAAGATCAGAAAATAAGAACTTAGTTCGCTTCGCTCACAATTGGTCGAGTGGTTGATTAGTCGAGTGGTTCAAGGACACTACAACTTGACTATTTAACTACTCAACTAAAGTCGCAGGAATTTCAGTTGGTTGTAGAAATTCCGAAATATTTATAATTGATGAATTCGTAAAAAGTTCACCAACCACCTTCATCGTCATTCCGGCGAAAGCCGGACACGTAGTGACACGAAGTGACACGCAGTGAAGCATAAGCGCTAACCATCAGCGCTAACCATTAGCGCTATCCAGTCTTTTCACGTAGTTGCAGATCATCTGGACTCCGGTTTTCACCGGAGTGACGACTTCTTACGAGATCATCATAATCAAGGAGTTTAAAATATGACTCAATTAGAAACAGCGCGTAAAAATAGAATTTCAGAGGAAATGGAGATATGTGCCGGCCAGGAAGGAGTGGCCCCGGAATTTATCCGCAAGGGTGTTGAGGACGGCAACATTGTAGTTGTAAGGAACAGAAAGCATACATCTGTTTTACCTCTCGCTATCGGCAAGGGCCTGAAAACAAAGGTTAATGCCAATATCGGGACGTCAAAGGATCGAAGCGATCTTGATTTAGAGCTCAAGAAAGTAAAAGTATGTGTTGCCGCCAAAGCTGATACAATCATGGATCTTTCTACCGGCGGCGATATCAGAGCAATAAGAAAAGCGATTATCAGTCAGTCATCACTGATAATCGGAACTGTTCCGATATATCAGGCCGCTGCTTATATGCTCAATTCCAAAAGAGCTATCGTGGAGATGAGCGCAGATGACATGTTTGACGTCATAGAAGAACACGGAGAAGACGGCGTAGATTTTATTACCGTGCATTGCGGTGTGACAAAGAGGAGTGTCGGCTGTATAGAAGACGAAGGTCGTCGTCTTGGTATTGTCAGCAGAGGAGGGACCTTTTTATCAAAATGGATGGAATATAATGGAAAGGAAAACCCGCTTTATGAGCAATACGATAGATTGCTTGAAATAGCTATGTCTTATGACATGGTTCTCAGTCTTGGCGACGGCTTGAGACCAGGTTGTATTGCCGATGCAACCGACAGGGGGCAGGTAGAAGAACTCATTCTGCTGGGTGAGCTTACAAAAAGAGCGAGGGACTACGGTGTTCAGGTAATGATAGAAGGACCAGGCCATGTCCCCATCAAAGAGATTAAGGCAAACATAAAGCTGGAAAAGAGTCTCTGTCACGGCGCTCCATTTTATGTACTGGGCCCAATACCGACGGATATAGCTCCTGGTTATGATCATATAACTGCGGCTATCGGAGGCGCCATTGCCGGGTCAGAGGGGGCTGATTTCTTATGTTATGTTACTCCTTCAGAACATCTGAGACTTCCGCTCCTGGAGGATGTAAAGGAGGGTATCATAGCATCCAGGATTGCCGCTCATATTGCAGATATTGCCAAGGGGGTTCACGGAGCGCTTGAAAAAGATCTGCTAATGGCAAAGTATAGAGATGAATTTAACTGGACAGGGCAGATAAAGCTATCCATTGATCCTGAAAAAACCGAGGCTTTTCTGGAAAAAAGTGAAAGCGCCAGCGATGAGGGTTGCACAATGTGCGGCGAGTTTTGTGCAATTAAACTCGGTAAAACAAAAAAATAATAGAATGCCGATGCTTACAGATCTTCAGGGCCAGATTGAAAAAATTACATATTCGGATGAGGAAAGCGGTTTTACCATTGCAAAGGTAAAGGTGGACGGACAGCGGGACCCGGTGACCGTGGTCGGGAACCTGATGTCTCCTGTGCCTGGTGTAATCCTCAAAATGAAAGGCGAATGGGCAAATCATCCCAAATACGGCAAGCAGTTCAAGGTAATTGATTATAAGACGGCTGTTCCTGCAACCGTTTATGGGATTAAAAACTATTTAGGCTCAGGCCTCATTAAAGGTCTCGGGCCAGTCATGGCTGGCCGCATAGTAAAAAAGTTCGGCATAAAAACTCTGGATATTATTGAAAATAAAATTGAAAAACTGGCCGATGTAGATGGTATCGGAGAAAAACGTATTGCTATGATCAAAACATCCTGGGATGAGCATAAAGATATCCGGGATGTGATGCTTTTTCTGCAGACTTACGAGGTCAGCACAGGCTACGGCGTAAAAATTTTCAAACAATACGGAAACAGATCAATAGAGGTTGTGCAAGAAAACCCATACTGCCTTGCAACCGATATTTCAGGCATCGGTTTTGCCACTGCCGACAGCATCGCGGGAAAACTTGGATTTCCCAAAGATTCTGAATTACGGGTTAAAGCGGGCGTTCTCTATGTGTTAAACCATCTTGCAGACAAAGGGCATGTCTTTTACCCTTATGAACCGCTTATAATTGAGTGCGTCAAAATACTTCAGGTCAACAGGGAAATTGTTACAAGGGCCATTGACACTGCGGCATCTGAAGGAAAAATAATTATAGAGGACATTGACGACACTGCTAACGAATTCAAGACATACAATAAAGCTGTTTACCTTTCTAAGTTTCACTTTTGCGAAACCAGAATCGCTTTTTTGCTGAAAAGGCTTGTATATTCGCCTAAATTAATCCGTAATATTAAGACAGATAAAGCATTAGAGTGGGTCCAAGGGCAAATCAATGTCACTCTGGCAAAAAACCAGGCAGCGGCAATAAGATCCTCTCTTGAAAACAAGGCAATTGTTATTACAGGCGGGCCTGGCACCGGCAAAACGACAATTATCAATGCTATGATAAAAATCTTTTCCAGGCTTAAAACAAAAATAATGTTAGCCGCCCCTACAGGCAGGGCGGCAAAACGGATGAGCGAAACTACGGGGCATAGCGCCTCTACTATTCACAGGCTGCTTAAGTTCAGCATCCGGAAAAGAGGCTTTCAGAAAAACGAAAAAAACCCGTTAAATTGCGACCTGCTGATTGTTGATGAAGCCTCGATGATAGACACAATTTTGATGCACCATCTTTTAAAGGCCATTCCCTTCGACGCAACCTTTATCCTTGTCGGCGATGTTAACCAGCTTCCTTCTGTCGGACCAGGAAATGTTTTAAGCGATATTATTAAATCAGGCATAATACCGGTGATAGAACTTAACGAAATTTTCCGCCAGGCCAAGCAAAGCCGGATTATCATTAATGCTCACAAAATCAACAGAGGAATTATTCCAGATATCAGGGCGCAAGATTCATCCGGATCAAGGAAAGATTTTTATTTCATCCAGCAGGAAGACCCTGAAAAGGTCCTTGAGATTATTATCGAGCTTGTCAAGGAACGTATCCCCCGCCGGTTCGGCTTTAATCCGATTGAAGACATTCAGGTTTTAACACCTATGCATAGAGGCGTTATAGGAGCCGAAAATCTCAACGCAAAATTGCAAATAGCTCTCAATCCAGATAAAGATACGGTAGTAAGCGGCGGCAAAAACTTTAAAAATAACGACAAGGTAATGCAGATTAAAAATAACTATGAAAAGGATGTTTTTAACGGGGATATCGGAAGAATAATCAGTATCTCCACTATAGACAGGGAAGTAATTGTATCCTTTGACGGCCGCAGCGTAACATACAGCTTTGCAGATCTTGATGAAATTATTTTAGCTTATGCTGTTTCGATTCACAAGTCACAGGGTTCCGAATATCCGGCAGTAGTAATCCCGATCATGACGCAGCATTATATCCTCTTGCAGCGCAATCTTATTTATACTGCGGTAACCCGGGGTATAAAACTTGTTGTAATGGTTGGCACAGGGAAAGCTCTGGCCATCGGAGTAAATAACGACAAAACACAAAAAAGATTTACATATTTAAGGTATCGATTATTGTAAAGAAATAACCGTTCACGGAACGTTGAAATTGGAAATTGGAAATTCGAAACTTGGCCTTCATGCTTTCACGCGGCGCAAGCGCCTGCGCTGCACGTGTACTGTTGATGAACGCATTCAATTTTGGGCCGAGTTTCATCTCTCTCTAATTTCTACTTTCCAATTTCAAGTTTCAAGCCGTGAACGGCTACTAAAAAAATAACTATTATGTCAATTAAACTGCAAAACAAAGACAACTATCTTATCGGCGTTATCTCCGACACACACGGTTCACTGCACCCATCGGCGATCAAACTCTTTGCAAATACCGACCTGATAATTCATGCAGGAGACATTGATAAACCTGAGGTGCTTTCCTCTTTGCAGTCAATCGCACCTGTCATTGCGGTTCGAGGAAACATGGACAACGGAACATGGGCTGTCGAACTGGCTGAGACAGAGGTGGTCGAGGTCGGTGAAGTCCTGGTGTATGTACTTCACAATCTGCATATGCTTGATATAGATCCGGTGGCCGCGGGCTTTAATGCCGTCATAAGCGGCCACACTCACAAGCCTTCCGTAGTCAACCAAAAAGGGGTGCTTTTTTTAAATCCAGGAAGCGCGACTCTGCCGAAGTCGGCTTGCATGGACTCTGCAGCCTTGCTGCATATTCATAGAAACTCTCTGAATGCCGAGATTATCGAACTGGTTTAAAGCTGTGTAGCATCTCTGACCCCGAGTGATTTAAAAATTTTTAACATTGTCCGGGAACTATTAAGGGTATACAGGTGAATCCCACGAACATCATTGCGTATAAGATCACGCAGTTGCTCTGCCGCCCAGTGAATGCCTACCTCTTTAAAATATTCATCATTTTCGGCCCGCGCAACAGATCTTAAAAGGCCGGCAGGAAAACGGGCGCCTTCGGCCAGTTGTGCCATACGAATCATTCCTTTGCGGGTTGTAAGGGGCATAACACCCGCAACAACAGGGACATTAATGCCGGATAATTCACATCGCTCACAAAAATCATAGAAATCCCGATTGTCAAAAAATAGCTGGGTGACTATATAGTCGGCTCCGGCATCGACTTTTGCCTTAAGATATTCCATCTCCTTGAGCCTGTTCGGAGTTAATGGATGGCCTTCCGGAAAACCGGCGACACCAATACACATGTGCGGGCAACTTTTCTTTATAAATGATACAAGATCTGCGGCATAATCAAAACCATTCTCAAGATGTTCCCAGACCGTCTCACCCTTTGGAGGATCCCCTCGTAGCGCAAGGATATTTTCAATACCGCTTTCAGCGCTTTTCTCAAGAATCGACATTATCTCATCTCTTGTCGAGCCCACACAAGTTAGATGAGAAGCCACGGTTAAACCCATCTCTTTCTGAATTTGGACAACCAGATTGGCTGTATAATCACGCGTTGATCCGCCCGCCCCATAAGTAACACTTGCATAAGAAGGTTTAAGCTGTATTAAATCTGAAACTACCTGAAAAAGTTTATCAAATCCAGCTTCTGTTTTAGGGGGAAAGAATTCAAAGCTCAAAGAGGGTCTAATTGAATTAAGTATTTCTTTTACGAGCATAATATATCCTTTTTTTGTTTATTTAAGAAAAGGGGTCACCCATTTTATCAAGACTTTTAACTTGATCGGACAAAATGACGCCCGTGATTTTCTCGGCATGCAATTCGAATAACATATCCCCAGGCAAGAATCAAGTTTAATAGTTGAGTGCGTCCCTTATGTTGTGAGTTCTCTCTAACCCATTGAAAAAACAAATAAATACTCACCAAAAGCTTATGTATCGATATTTGCTATAATAACAAAGAGTTGTGGAAAGCCCACAACATAACTTAAAATGACTCGCAACATAA
>JAUWQO010000107.1 GCA_030610995.1 Desulfobacterales bacterium | reverse complement strand
TAAGTTACTATTAAGCTTTTAACGAGTAATTGTGGCGTATAACCAATTGTTCTCCGCGTTTAACCGATAAACTGACTGCGGGTTGCGAAATCTTCAGCTTTTGCCCTAATTCGCTTTGACTTATTCCCAACTCACTCGTGGCCCAGAAACAGAGCAAACTGCGAGCAGTAACCGTCTTTTTATATTTCCCGAGGGCCAATACCTGCTCAGGTTTTAAGTCCAACAATTCTGCAACTCGTCCAAGTACCTTTTCAAAGTTAAACCCATTTGATTTAAGATGATATTTGCGCTCAAAGTTTTCCTTAGCCTGGGCAAGTACTTTTTTAACAAAGTCACTGTCTCCTAAAATGCGCTCATCGCCCTTTTGGTATGCACCGATTCTTCTCAATGCTTTTGTCGCCGACCATCCGCCTGCACTGCGTATGAGACCGCCTCCAACAAGATCGGACCGCTTCCCCTGTTCGATTCCCTTTTTGACAAATTCGCGGTACCTGCGAATAGCTACAGCCTTATTGGAAACAAATAATTTTAGTATATAATCCTTATCTTGCCATGTATTTGGCCTTTTTCCCAAAATGCAACTGTGGCCACAATAGGGATAACTATTTAATCCCCTTAAATCTTTCACAATGCCGGCTCTTAAGGGATTTAAATGGATATATCGAACCAGTTCCAGGAGATAAGAATCTTCCTGACACAAAATGGATTTGTAACGGTTCTGAAAAAGATGTCCATGCCGGCGTTGCCGAAAATTGTAAGACACTGCGTAACCGGTCAAAAGCCTGCGCATTACGGTGGAAATTGATGTGGTTCCCGTTCGCAGCAATAAATGAAAATGATTTTGAATCAGCGCCCAGGAAAAACAGGCTGTTTGGGTTTCTGTAAGGATATTTCCAAGTCGATTTAAAAAATTATCCCTATCGACAGCATCTGTAAATATCCTTTTACGTTCTATACCTCTGGCAATAATATGATGAAGCGCACCCGGCGCATCTATTCTTGATTGGCGTGGCATGCAAAGCAGATATCATAGTTTAAGTACTCCGTTAACTTATAAACTAATGTACGTCCCTTATGATGCCTGCGATTGTTAGCCCTTTTTTATTTGTCCTCGCAACTGCTTAACCGCCATAGCCACAATTGCGTAACTGGATTCTTCCTATGCTGCTTTTTTAACATATAAATATTCCTGAAAAGCAATAAATGTTTCTTTAATTCTTTCTACTCCACCAAGTTCTTCCGCCGCATCTGTAATGGACTGATATTTTAATTCTAAAAGACCCGGTAATTTATCCTGGTCAAGTTCTTCAACACCGGTCTCTATGTATTTCGATAAAACAAAGTCCAGAAAATCTTTTTGTTTGCTATCCAGTTTTGCAAAGATAATCGGCTTTGCAATTTGTACTCTTTCTTCTCTGGTTATAGGTTTCACAGCAAAAGAGACATATTCCAAAACATCAAACAAGTCACTTTTCTCAGCATTTACCAGCCGTTGAATAGTCGTAAGTTCTTCTTTTCCAAATCCGGTTTCTTCAAGGTTCCTTAAAAAAGTACTTCTTGTGGTTGGATTAGATCAAATCTTCCTGAGTTCATCTTCGTTTTTTAAAGAAATCAGGTAATTTACCAAACAGGTTGTTTAAAAATTCTTCCGCTGAAATCGGCTTACCGTCAACGCTCCAAAATGATGTCGAAATCATATGTTGAATTTCTCTGTCTTTACCGTCTTTCAGCTTAATTTTAAGCCTTTTCCATTTGGGGCATTCACATGGCTGTTTTCCACATATTTCACAAGGTTCCGGCGGTTCTTTTTCGCAGATACAAGGGGCTTGATCACAGACTTTACAAGGCAGGGGAGACTCTTTTTCGCAGATACAGGGAGATTGACCACATTTAGCACATGTTTCCGGCGTTATTGGTTCACCATCCCATTCAGGGTCAAGGAAATGTTGATATGCATTCACAAAATCATAAATGGTGAAATAATCTTTTCCGTCAAAAAGACGAGTACCACGACCTACTATTTGTTTGAATTCAATCATTGAGTTAATAGGACGTAAAAGAACAATATTTCTAATATTCCTGGCATCAACTCCGGTGGAAAGTTTTTGCGATGTGGTCAGTATTGTTGGAATTGTTTTTTCATTATCCTGAAAATCTCTTAAATGCTGCTCGCCGAGTTTGCCGTCATTTGCAGTAACTCTATGGCAATAATTCGGGTCGGAGCTTTCTTTATTTTGATTTATTAAATCTCTAACCGCAAGGGCGTGTTCCTGAATAGCGCAGAAAATAATAGTCTTTTCTTTTTGGTTAATCTCATCAAGTACAATTTTGACCCTCTTTTCTTCACGCTCTTTAATTTCAATAATGCGATTAAAATCATCTTCATAATATATTCTCCCCTCGTCAACTTCTCCTTCAATAATTGTATCGTCAGAAGTGTATATATATTCATCAAGTGTTGTTTGTATACGCTTGACTTTGAAGGGGGTTAAAAATCCATCATTAATGCCTTCTTTAAGGGAGTAAATATAAACAGGCGCACCAAAATAGGCGTAGGTATCAATGTTTTGCTTCCGCTTTGGTGTTGCCGTTAATCCAAGTTGCACCGCCGGAGAGAAGTATTCCATTATTCCCCTCCAGTTTCCTTCATCATTAGCCCCACCACGATGACACTCATCAATAATTATAAAATCGAAATAATCAGACGGATATTCGCCAAAATATGGAACAGGATTGCCGCTTTCATCTCTGCCACTCATAAAGGTCTGGAATATGGTAAAAAAGATGCTTCCATTGGTAGGGACCCGGCCTTTCTTTTTTATTTCGGCAGGGGCAATTCTTATAAGAGCGTCTTCGGGAAAGGCATTGAAAGCATTAAAAGCCTGGTCTGCTAAAATATTCCTGTCAGCCAGAAAAAGTATTCTCGGCCTTCTTGAACCATCTTTTTTTAAGTTCCAGCGAGTTTGAAAGAGCTTCCATGCTATCTGAAAGGCAATAAAAGTTTTACCTGTTCCGGTAGCCAGGGTTAACAAAATACGCTCTTTATTATCAGCAATCGCACCAAGGGCTTTGTTGACAGCAATTTCCTGATAAAAGTATGGTGGTTTGGTTCCACCTATATCTTCAAAGGGGGTATTGTTGAAATCATCACGCCATCGGTTTTGTTCCTCGTGAACTAATGTCCATAATTCATCAGGTGTTGGAAAAGCAGCAACCAAACCTTCTTTTCCTGTCTTCATGCAGATTTGGTATATCTTTTTGCCGTTTGTTGCATAAGAAAATTTCAGTTTTAATTTCTCGGCATACTCCTTTGCCTGAGCAACGCCTTCGCCAATTTCCGACTCATCACTTTTGGCCTCGATAACTGCAAGTTTTACATTTTTGTAGGAGAGAATATAATCGGCAATAAGCGGCTTGCTTCTTGTGCCGCCA
This sequence comes from Desulfobacterales bacterium, assembly GCA_030610995.1. Classification (GTDB taxonomy): domain Bacteria; phylum Desulfobacterota; class Desulfobacteria; order Desulfobacterales; family ETH-SRB1; genus Desulfaltia. The sequence continues at coordinate 6,169 of JAUWQO010000107.1, read as the reverse complement.
GTCTGAATTTTCCCATGGGTAATATGGAATTCACGGAATACTTTTGTCTCCTGAATTACGCCCCAACCACATGCCTTTAATGCGGGGTCAATCCGTTCGGCTCTGGTTTCTGCTTCATTCATATGCTCTGCTCCAATTGAAAATGGAGAATTGAAAATTGAAAATTATTTCTTCAGACTTACCTTTAATGATTTCACAATACTTGCTAAAAGTTTTATAAGCTCGACACTCTCCGGGTGAATTGAATTAAAACTTTTTTCATCCATATATTCGCTGTCCTTAAGCAACATTAACCAATATTCTGTTTCATTTGCTTCTTTGAGCGCAATATTCATTTTATTTATAAAATCAGCCTTTGATTGAGCATGTTCCGCCTCTTTAACCAATGCTCCAATACTTGTACCGCTTCTTAAAATCTGTTTAGAAAGAACATACTCTTTTTGTTCTGCAACAAGATGTTTGTGCATCTTAATAATTCGCAATGCAAAAGCATACGATTTATCCCTATAAGCGCAAATGACAGTTGGATTGCGGCAACGCTTTGTTATTGTTAATGAATGATATCAACTATTCTTGCTTTTATCAAGCATATGATCCCCTGGATGGGTTTAATTTACGGCCAAATTCAACAATAGGCTTGAAATATAGGTATTTTTTCCTTCCCAAAATATAAAGTATATGTTATTTATCTGGTAAAACATATACTTTATATTTGAGGGGGAACATGCCCAAAATCGGCGAGCAAAGACTTAAAAATGTTTTCAGGTTTCTTGAAGGGATAAAGGTTTTTACGCTTGACAAGCTGGTGTCATCACTGAGCTGCTCTATACCTACTGCCAGATTGAAACTTAAGCAATGGAAGGCCTGCACGAGTTATAATAAGAACAGCAGATATTATGCTGTGCCTACGGTTCCTCGTTTTGATGAAAACGGTTTGTGGCATTATAACAACATCTTCTTCTCCAAATACGGCAATTTAAGGAGCACAGCGATTTATCTGATCAACAATTCGGCCTCAGGTCTCAGTGGAAGCGAAATCGGCGATTTTGTTAGGCTTGCTCCGCGATCATTTTTGCATCATTTCCGAAATGTGGCAGGCATACACAGAGAGAAGATAGAGGGAGTCTACGTATACTTTTCAGACGATCCGGATAGATACAAAGAACAGCTTCAGAGCCGATTAAGTATACTGCCGCCTCCAGTTAAATTATTTACCGATGCTGATGCAGTGGTAATTCTTACGGCATTGATCAAGCATCATGACATCTCCATGGAAGATATCATGGCGTTACCTGAAGTACGGGAACGAAAGTTTTCCCCCGTTGTTATTCGCCAATTCCTGGATCATCACGGCCTTTTAAAAAAAATTCCGACTACAAGGCCATGAAGCTGTTCAAAATGTATGTTAACAAATTGATTTCGGGTGTCCGTGCTGGGGCCTTATTCCCCCAAAAACCGACGATTCGCTTTTACCCTGAAGTCGAAAGCTGCCCCAGTTGCGGCAGGAAGTTGCATGTGCAAAAAAGCTGGGAGAAAACCATCGTCACCATGAACATTGGAGCATTTCTGGTCAAGGAAGTCGTTTTTGAATGTCCGAATGACAAGACCGTATTTACTTCGCCTGATCTGCGAGCCCTTGCTCCGGCGAAATGCACTTATGGTTTTGACGTGATTGTTCATGTAGGCATGTCGCTTTTTGTTCATTGTCGTAACGAGCGAGAAATCATGAAAGATCTTGCATCCAGGAACATCTTTATTTCAGAACGAGAGATAGGCTATCTGGGCAGGAAATTCGTTATTTATCTGGCTTTGGCCCATCGGGAAAGTCGAGAACAATTGGTACATTCAATGATGAAGAGGGGTGGATATATTCTCCATGTGGACGGCACATGTGAGGGGGACAGTCCACATCTATTTTGCGGCCTCGACGGGATATCGGAGATAGTGCTGGATAACATTAAGATCCCTTCAGAGAGAAAGGAATTGCTTATCCCGTTTTTTCAGCGTATCAAAAAGCAGTATGGGGATCCCCTTGCTCTTGTTCACGATATGGGAATCGGGATCCTTATGGCAGTGGAGGAAGTATTTCCGGGCCTACCTGATTTCATCTGTCATTTTCACTTTCTGCGAGATGTTGGCAAGGATCTGCTTTTGCAAGATTACCAAAGCATCATCAAGCAATTGAGAAAATATAATGTTCGCGCATTGCTCAGGCAGAAGGCCAGATATCTTGAAAAAAAGATTGGCCTACACTCAGATGTGATTGCCGACCTCAAGGCAAGCTTAGAAAGCGGTGAGCTTAAGACCGCTTGTGTTGAGCGCATTCCGGCACTTGCAACTTATACACTGATACACTGGGCCTTTGAATCATCGAGCGAATCTCGAGCTTATGGTTTTCCATTTGACCGCACGCATCTGGAGTTCTATCAGAGATTGAAAAAAATTCATTGTTTGTTGGGAAACATTATGGATATTCGCTTACGTGACAAAGCCAAGGATAATAGGTCTTTCATCCAGCTTCAGCAATTGCTCGAAGAGGTATTGGCAGACAACGAATTAAATGAATCGGCTGCCAGCATGGAAGCCAAAGCAAAGGTGTTCGATAAGCTTCGAGAGGCCCTACGCATCGCATTGCCCGAGGGCAAAAATGGGCTAAATGATGGCGGTGATGAAAGAGACATCAAGAGCATCGAGAGTGAGGTCATTGAGTTCAGAGAATGGTTGGTAAGCGACGAAAAGCGAAAGGAAACATACGTAAAAATGATTGAGCAGTTGGATAAGTATTGGGAAAAACTTTTTTCTGATCCTTTAGTCGTGAACACCCCGCAAGGGCAAATGATTATCGTGCCTCAAAGGACAAACAACATTTTGGAACAGTTCTTTCGAGGCGAGAAAAGACGATGTCGTAAAAAGAGCGGAACGGCTTCATTGAATAAAACTTTGAAGGCCATTCTTGCAGATACCCCGTTGGTTAGAAATCTTGAGAACGATGAATATAGTAGAATCATCCTCAATGGATGCCCCTCTTTAACGGAAAGGTTCGCTCAAATTGATGACAAAACCGTACGGGAACAATTAAGGCAGGCTGAAAAAAATCAAAATAGAATACCACCAGCAGTCAAATCGATAATCAAACAAATAGATCTTCCGGAGAGAATATCCACCCTCTTTTTGGGAAAAGGCAAAATAAGTGCCAACTGTCATTTGCGGCAATAGGATTGAATAGCATTGGCGTAAAAAATTTCTTTACCATCTGTGGACACTATCAGTTTAAGTGTCTTTTTCTGATTGGCTGTCAGCGATTCCCACAGGTTTAAGAATTCGTGATAATGTCTTTGAAGGATTTTATGTTCTATTTTATTTAAGGTTTCCGGTGAAATTTCCGGTTCATCCCATAAAAAATAAAGAAACTGTTGTACATACATGGGATGATTTTCACATCGGAAAATTACATCTTTAATTATCTCGGGCTCAAATTCGATATTCTTTTTAGAAAACAGCTTTTTTGCCCACGAAAAATAATAACCGGTTTCAATTTTATTGATAGGATAATATGCTGCCAATTTATAAAAAGCTCGATTTTTGTCATTAAAAATATCATTCAGGATGTGGCGCTGACTTCCACAGAAGATGTAGCATATATTCTGATGCAACTGGATATTCTTTCGCAATCTTTTTTCAACTCCTCTTTGTCCATAATTGGCAATTTCTTGAAATTCATCAAAAACTACAACTAATTTTTGTTTTTGGGATAATCTATCGAGTAGCCCCATAATATTATCCAGCATTATCTCGTTATATCCGGAGTCAAAAGAGACGGATATTCCGGAAGGCGCACCAGATATCGGGTCAATAGACCACCCTAATTTAATATTTCTAACAGTATTTTTTAACAGACTTACCAGCCTTTCTACTTTAGATTCTATCTGGCTTAAACTTGAAAGTATGGCTGCAACGAATTCTTTTTCGGACAGAGTGCCATATAAATCAACATGCATTGTATTAATTTTAGGGCGTTTACGTACAGCCTTTTTAAAAACTTCGAAAATCAAGGATGTCTTTCCATAACGTCTATGAGAGTATAAGAGAATGTTTTGAGAATTTATTATAAAACTCAACAAATCATCTTTTTCTTTTTGTCGGTTGCAGAAAGAGTCGCCCTCAACAATACTTGTATAACTAAAAGGATTTTCCATAATTCACCCCATGATAGTAACAACGGATAAACAATTTTTTGATAATAAGTTAGTAACTAATTGTGAATGATATATTCACTTGATGTGTACTGTCAATATCTTTTTACTTTTGAAAACAACCTGTCGCAAGAACAACGCCCCCTTCTTGCTTTTTTTTCGGATTTACAGATATGTTATTTATTAGAATCTTTAGAATCTGTAAACACAATTAATTAAGCTTGTTAGAATCTAACTGCGTGAAATATATATTTTACGAATTCAAGAGTAGAGCATTAAAAAAAATGGTAACAATTTAGTCTGTTGAAAAAGAATCTGACAGGATAACAGGATAAACAAGATTTTATATAAAGGTAATCTGAATGCTGAAATCATATCTGAAAAAGATATTTAAAATCGCAAATCAGGGGGATGCCAGAGAAGAAAGTTATTATTCGACTCTTGAGGCATTCTTGAAAGAAGCGGCCAAATCCTTTGGTAAACAAAAAATACACATTACCACACTACCCAAGAGCACTGAAGCGGGCAATCCTGATTTTCGGGTCTGGGATGGGAAGCAGCATATAGTCGGATATATTGAAGCTAAAGCCCCGACAATCGAAAATCTGGATTTGATAGAAGAATCAGAACAGCTAAAAAGATACAGAAACACATTCCCCAACCTGATACTAACCAATTTTTTTGAGTTCAGGCTTTATAGAAACGGCATACTGGTCAATAAAGCTTCAATAGCACGACCCTTTATCGTGCATAAACTCAAAACAATTCCTCCGGTTGAAAAAGAGCCCGATTTTACAAAATTGATGGAAGCGTTTTATTCGTTTTCCCTGCCAAAGGTTTATAATGCCAAAAATCTGGCAATAGAGCTGGCCAAACGCACGAGCTTTTTAAAGGACGAGGTAATTGCCGAAGAACTGGCAGAGGAAGAAAAAACCGGCAAAGGCTTTATCCTTGGATTTTATGAAGCGTTCAGGCAGTTTCTAATCAGCGGGCTTTCAAAAGAGGACTTTGCCGATCTCTATTCCCAGACAATCACTTATGGTCTGTTTGCCGCGCGCATGCGGGCAAAAAAGGGTTTCAACAGAAAACTCGCTTATGACAACATCCCCCGCACCATCGGAATATTAAGAGATGTTTTCCGGTTTGTTTCACTTGAAGACGTTCCGGCTCAAATGGAATGGATTATTGATGATATAGCGGAAGTGTTGTCTGTGGCGGATGTAAACAAACTGCTTCAGGACTATTTCAGAGAAGGCAAAGGAAAAGACCCTGTTGTTCATTTTTATGAAACATTCCTGGCGGAATATGATCCAAAAGCCAGGGAAAGACGCGGCGTCTATTATACGCCCGAACCGGTTGTCTCCTATATTGTAAGTTCGCTTCACCATATTTTAAAGGATCGATTCGGCAAAGCTGACGGAATGGCGACCAGCTCCGTGACAGTGTTGGACCCGGCATCCGGCACGCTTACTTTTTTGGCTGAAGCGGCAAAACTGGCGGTAAATGAATTTGCTTCAAAATACGGCCAAGGCGCTAAAGAAGGATTTATCAGGGAACATATCCTTAAAAACTTCTATGCTTTTGAACTTATGATGGCGCCGTATGCGGTAGGGCATTTAAAGATGTCTTTTCTTCTTGAAGAACTCGGTTGCAGCCTCCAAAAGGATGACAGGTTTAAACTCTATCTGACAAACACCCTCGACATGGAGGAGCTTGAGCAAACCAGTCTGCCGGGAATGGCCTCTCTTTCCGAAGAATCGCGCCTGGCAGGAAAAGTGAAAAAAGAACAACCAATACTGGTAATATTGGGTAATCCGCCATATTCCGGGCATTCTGCAAACAAGGGAGAATGGATAGATCGCCTGTTAAAGAAAGGCTACACACATAAAAACGGCATTAAAGATGACGGATATTACCGTGTGGACGGTAAACCGATTGGGGAAAAGAATCCAAAATGGCTTCAGGACGATTATGTA
>JAUWQO010000161.1 GCA_030610995.1 Desulfobacterales bacterium | reverse complement strand
AGGACAGGTATTACCATGCTGAACTGACCAAGGACGACAAACTGGTCCCGGAAGGCATTGTCGGACGCGTTCCGTATAAAGGTTCTCTTTCCGCTAATGTTTTTCAGCTTGTTGGAGGATTAAAGGCGGGCATGGGGTATGTTGGGTGTCGAACCCTTGAAGAACTCAGGGAAAGGGCTCGTTTTATAAAGATAAGCGCGGCAGGTATGCGCGAAAGCCATGTTCATGATGTAATAATTACCAAAGAGGCCCCGAATTACCAGCTTGAGTAAGCACATCCTAATTGAGCCAAAGCTTAATTAGGGAGAGGTCAGGGATCTCAGCTGATTGCAAATTCTAAATAACAAATCACAAATATCAAATAAATTACAATGACCAAAACTCAAAATCCCAAACCCGTATATGATCTTGAAGAAAGAACATTTCAATTTGCTAAAGCTGTTAGGCTTTTCGTTAAAACATTGCCGAAAACAATTGCAAATATCGAGGATGGCAAACAATTGATAAAAGCCTCCGGTTCAGTAGGTGCTAATTATAGAGAAGCTAACGAATCATTAAGTAAAAAAGACTTTTTGATGAGAATCAAAATAAGCCGTAAGGAAGGAAAAGAAAGCGCTTATTGGCTCAGGTTAATTCATGAAACGAATAGTTTAAAGAATGCTGATGAAGCCAAAAGTTTGATTCAGGAGGCAAATGAATTGAAAAAGATTCTTTCATCAATACTGGAAAAATCAAAATGACCTAAATTTGAAAACTCCAAACATGTTTTGGTCATTGAATATTGAAATTTGGGATTTATTTGTAATTTGATGCTTGAAATTTGGGATTTTATAAATTCAATTATACCTGAAACTTGATTTATTTTCAAAAACCTAAAATGTTACAATCTATCTAAATGACAAATCCCTCATTCGATTTTATCCATCTACATGTTCACACACAATACAGTCTTCTTGACGGCGCTATAAGGATCGATGCCCTGTTAAAACAGGCATCCGATTTTGGCATGGATTCTGTGGCCATTACCGATCATGGCACCATGTTCGGAACTATTGAATTTTATGAAAAGGCTATAAAGGCCGGAATAAAACCGATAATAGGGTGTGAATACTATGTGGCGCCGCAGACCATTAATGATAAAACCCCGTTTGACCACAAAGGGCTTTCTCATCTTGTCATTTTAGCCGAAAATCTTGAAGGTTACAGCAATTTATGCAAACTGGCCACCATTGCACAGCTTGAAGGATTTTACCATAAACCCCGTATCGACAAAGAGGTTCTAAGAGAATACAGCAGGGGCCTTATCGGCCTTTCAGCATGTATGCACGGCGAAATTCCCAGGCTGATTATTGAAAGCGCCATTGATAAGGCGGATGAAGCCGCACGCACCTACCTTGAAATCTTTGGAGAGGGCAACTTTTTCCTTGAAGTCCAAAGCAACGGGATTGCAATACAGGAAAAGGTTAACCAGTCTCTTCTTGATATGAGCAAAAGGCTTTCAATCCCTCTCGTAGCCACCAACGACTGCCATTACTTGAATAAAGAGGATATCCGCGCGCATGAAGTGCTTTTGTGCATACAGACCGGAAAGACTATCCATGATCCGGATCACTTCAAATTTGAGACCGATCAGCTCTATTTTAAATCAAAAGAAGAGATGCATTCATCTTTTTCCCTTTATCCGGGCGCCCTTAACAACACTGTAAGCATTGCAAAAAGGTGCAATGTTGAATTTGACTTTCTGTCAAAATCAAGCAGCACATATCACTTTCCGAAATTTGATCTTTCTTCTGATTCTTCTTCCGGCCGGACTGCGGATGAAATTTTCGAGCAAAAGGTCCGGCATGGATATGCACAGATATTACAGCACATAAAAACAAAGAATCCTGATATTGATGAAAAGATTTATAATGACCGTCTTGATTATGAAATCTCTACAATAAAGGATATGGAATTTACGAGTTATTTCCTGATTGTTGCCGATTTTATCCATTACGCCAAAGAGAATGATATCCCTGTGGGACCGGGAAGAGGATCAGCAGCGGGAAGTCTTGTTGCCTATAGCCTGGGAATTACAGAGCTGGATCCTATAGAACACGGTCTTATTTTTGAACGATTCCTCAATCCTGCCAGAAAAAGTATGCCGGATATCGATGTTGATTTCTGCATAAACGGCAGGGAAGAGATTTTTAAGTACATAGTGGATAAATACGGTGGCGGCGATTATGTCGCCCAGATCATAACATTCGGAAAACTCAAAACCAGAGCCGTTATACGCGATGTCGGCCGCGCACTTGGCATACCGCTGCGCGAGGTGGATTCAATCGCCAAGATGGTGCCTGATGTTTTGAATATAAGCCTTGATGAAGCGCTGGCACAGGAACCTAAGCTTAAGCACCTTGCAGAAAATAATCCTGAATTAGAGGATCTTATAAAGATATGTCGTGTCCTCGAGGGACTGCCCAGACATGCTTCAACACATGCCGCAGGTGTCGTGATAGCGGACAAACCTCTTGTGGAATATTTGCCGTTATGCAGAGGCAAAAAAGGGGAGGTGGTAACTCAGTTTGACATGAAATGTGTTGAGAAAATCGGGCTGGTAAAATTTGATCTTTTAGGCCTTCGCAACCTTACCGTTATCGCCAATACCCTTTCCCTTATTGCCGCACATGACAGCGTTCCTCCGGATTTTGAAAATCTTGATTTTAAAGATTTTGATACCTATCGACTTCTATCATCAGGCGACACAACCGGAGTATTTCAGCTTGAAAGTTCAGGCATGAGAGATCTGCTTGTAAGGCTGCAGCCCGAATGCTTTGACGACATCATAGCCCTTGTTGCCCTTTACCGCCCCGGCCCGCTTAACAGCGGAATGGTGGATGATTTTGTTGAAAGGAAGCACGGAAGAAAATCTGTTAAATATACTATACCAGAGCTGGAACCCATTTTAAAAGAAACTTACGGGGTTATTGTATATCAGGAACAGGTTATGAAAATAGCCGCTGTGCTGGCAAGTTATTCCATGGCAGAGGCGGATGATTTACGCAAAGCAATGGGGAAAAAAATACCGGCAATTATGGCTAAGCACACCCTGCGTTTTGTGCAGGGAGCAAAGGAAAATGGCGTTGCTTCCGACAAGGCAAAGAAAATATTTGAGCTAATAGAAAAATTTGGCGGATACGGATTTAACAAATCCCACAGCGCTGCATACGCTCTTATCGCATACCGGACAGCTTTCCTTAAAGCTCACTTTCCTGTAGAGCTTATGGCTTCATTGCTTACAAGTGAAATTCATTCAATCGACGGCGTGGTAAAATATATTGCCGAATGCCGAAGTCACGCAATAGATGTTCTTCCTCCGGACATAAATGAAAGTGGCAAGGAATTCACCGCAGTTGGTTCAAAGATAAGATTCGGGCTTGTAGCAATTAAAAATGTAGGAGAAGGAGCAATTGAATCTATAATTGATGTTAGAAAAAATGGAAGATTTTCTTCCCTGTATGATTTTTGCGAACGGGTGGCTTTGAAAAAGGTTAATAAAAGGGTTGTCGAAAACCTTATAAAATGCGGCGCCTTTGATTCCACCGGCGCCGGTCGCAGCCAGATGATGCAATCCCTGGAAGATACTTTTGATTATGGTCAAAGGGTACAAAAGGAAAAATCAGACCCACAGATAGGCTTGTTTGATGTTGGCGGAAGCGAATTGCATCCACCTATGCCGGCAATTGACGAATGGGATGAGAAACAGCTTTTAGCCTTTGAGAAAGAGTCGCTCGGTTTTTATATAACCGGACATCCTTTAACGAGGTATGAGGATTTGCTTGATAAGTTCACTAATGCAAACTCTATTTCAATAAAGGAAAAAAATGACGGTGAAACAATCAGGATCGGAGGTATTATAAGAAACACCAAGACCATTAAGACAAAAAAAGGGGATTTAATGGCCTTTGTAACAATAGAGGATCTGTTTGGTTCTATTGAAGTTACGGTTTTTTCCTCAGTTTATAAAAAAATACACGATTTTCTAATAGATGACAATCCAATCGTTCTGCAGGGACAGGTGCAAAAGGATGAGAAATCGGTAAAAATACTGGTCGATTCCCTCATTCCTATTGATAAGGCTGAAGAAACCTGGACTGCAAGCATCCACTTTAATCTGGATCTAACGAAGATCGAAAGAAAGAAGCTTGCCAGACTTTATGATATCGTTAATAAATATCCCGGCTTATGCCTGGGTTATATCCATCTGTGCGATCCTGATAAAACAGAGACAATAATTGCTTTGCCTGATACTATGAAACTTGAGGCCGGTTCGACATTAACAAGCGAAGTTAACAGATTTCTTGGTTATAATGCCGTGGAAACAGTTTGCAAAGAAGTTACTGCTTCTCCACAGCTTAATAATTTCAGGAACAACGGCAAAAGAAAGGGAAAAGTCAGCCACTAAGGCACAAAGGCACTAAGATTCTAAAATGATTATTTATTTCTTATGCACAGTAAAAAGCAATATCTGTAAATTTATAGTATAGGAATTTTCTTTCCTGAAATAACAAATAACAAATAACAAATAAATTACAATAACCAAAATTCAAAATTCCAAACTGGTCTAAACATGTTTTGGTTATTGAATATTGAAATTTGGGATTTATTTGTAATTTGATGCTTGAAATTTGGGATTTTATAAGTTCTTTTGGGGAATGAATTCTTTCTTTCATATAAGGTTTTGAAAAATATGTTTTTCCTTTGTGACTTGGTGTCTTGGTGGCTGAACTGTTATGGCAAAAGAAAGGGATTTAGAAATGCCCAATCATAAAATAGGGGGTCATAAAATCGCCAATAATATAAATATATATGCCATCTTGTTGGCAGGCGGAACAGGCACACGCTTATGGCCGGTATCAAGAGAATTATATCCCAAGCAGCTTGTAAAATTCATTGGTAATGACTCTCTTGTACAAAGCACGATAAAAAGATTGGCCCCTGTTATAGATACGGAAAATATCAGAATTGTTTGCGGTCAGGAACATTTTTACGAAATCACGCGGCACATGGCGGAAATAGGTGTGCAGGCCAAAGGGAAAATAATTTGTGAACCATGCGGTCGAAACACTGGACCGGCAATTCTTCTTGGAGCGCTGAATATTCTAAAAACTGATTCAGATGCAGTCTTATCTGTTTTTCCTGCCGATCATGTAATCAGGGATGTTAAAAAGTTTCATGAGAACATTAAAACAGCCATAAAGCTTGCCGACATCGGACATATTGTCACTTACGGCATTAAACCCGGCTACCCTGAAACAGGTTACGGATATATTGAGGGGGCCAAAGAGTTGTCCGGCAGCGCATTAACCATAAAGAGGTTTGTTGAAAAGCCTGATGAAGCTACTGCAGAAAAGTATATCAAGGCCGGCAACTTTTACTGGAACAGTGGAATGTTTACCTTTAAGGCCTCTGTTATCATCAAAGAGTTTAAACGCTTTCAGCCCGAACTTCTAAAAAGTATGAAGAATCTGGTTGATAGAGAACAGGCCATCACAATGGATGAGTACGAACAACTTCCGGATATTGCCTTTGATTACGCCATAATGGAAAAAACCGACAAAGGGGTTGTTTTGCCGTCCGATTTTGGGTGGAGCGATATCGGGTCATGGAAATCTCTTTATGACTTTCTTCCAAAGGATGAAAACAACAATGTTATTGATGGAGATGTAATTGCAAAGGATACGAAAAACTGTTTCATAATGGGGCACGAAAGGCTGATCGCAACCAACTATCTTAAAAATATGGTGGTTGTTGACACACCTGATTCTGTATTTGTTTCAGACATTAAGAACAGCAGAGACGTCAAGTCTATTGTGGCACAGCTCAAGGAAAAGGGGAGAAAGGAATATCACGAGCACAAGACGCTGCATCATCCATGGGGAGTTTTGACTTTATTGGAACAAAGAGATGATTTTACAGTGTCCAAATTAATCATATATCCCGGTTCAACATTTCAAGTTAACACCCCCCCCCCGCCCAACCCCCTCAACGGGGGGGGGTTGGGGGGGGGGGGGGGGTGAGTAACAAAGCAAT
>JAUWQO010000183.1 GCA_030610995.1 Desulfobacterales bacterium | reverse complement strand
ACACCTACCTGAAAACTATCATCATCAACAGCTCTCTGACCGGCTATAATCAGGTCAAATGGAATTTCCTTTAGGGCTGCAGCCAAAATACGCGCTATGCCCAGGCTATCACATCCTTCTATCGCAGGATCCTGTATAAGCACACCGCTGTCCGCTCCCATTGCCAGGGCGGTTCTTATTGACTCTATTGTTTTTTCACGCCCCACGGAAAGGATTGTAACAGAGCCTCCGTGGGCTTCCTTTAGCCGGATAGCCTCCTCCACCGCAAATTCGTCATAGGGATTGATGACCATCTTAATATCATCGGTTTTGATTGACACACCATCATCGGCGATTTCTATAAACGACTCTGTCGACGGCACCTGCTTTAACAACACAACAATGTTCACTTTCCTATATCCTTTCTTTTTTGACAATCTCGTAAAAAGTCGTCACTCCGGTGAAAACCGGAGTCCAGATGATCTGCAACTACTTGAAAAGACTGGATTCCGGCTGGAGTTTATCCCGCACTTGATGCGGGGCCGGAATGACATATATTGATTGAGTATATTAAGTGATTATTTTCGCTCAATTAGGGTGCAACAAAACCTGAAATGTCCCTTTTTTATCTGTTCTTAAAATAAAAAAAATTATCGCAGTATTATTTTGTTGTCAATACAATAACCGATCAATTAAATCCCTGTGAACAATGATCAGTCAATGTTCCGTCTTTCCCACGTACAACTATCAGGCATTCAACTCCATCTATAGTATTGACAAGCTGAAGCCCTTTTTCAACACCCATAACCATAAGCGCAGTTGCAAGACCATCTGCAAATGCGCATCTGTCTGCAAGAACTGAAGCGCTTATGATGCTGTTAGAAACAGGACAGCCTGTTTTTGGATCTAATATATGTGAATAGCTTTTGCTGTATATTTCAAAAAAATTTCTGTAATCACCGCTCGTTGCAAGAGCTTTGTTATGTAAGGCCACAATCTTATGTACCTGGTCAAAAGGGGCATCTTTATCAGGCCTGTTGATGCCGACCTTCCAAACCTTGCCGTCTTCCCTGAAGCCCGAAGCATATACCTCGCCACCAATCTCCACGATAAAGTCCTGTATTCCGCTTGTTCTAATTAAATCTGCAATTTGATCAACTGCGTACCCTTTTGCGATGGATGCAAGGTCAACAGATATTGGAGCCTTTCTTTTAACAAGATATCTGTTTTCAAGAATATTAATATGCTCGAAACAAACCTCAGGTAAAAGCCTGTCTATCTCTTTCTTTTTCGGAATATTACTTTTTTTTTCCTTGCTGCCAAAGCCCCACAGATTAACAAGGGGCATTATAGCGCCGTCCCATGCACCGTTTGATAGTTTATAGAGATTTTTAGCAACAATCATGACATGCAGAAAATCATCCGAAGCATAAAATCTTTCGCCCACGCGGCTTAATCTATTAAACCTGCTGATCTCGCTGCCCTTTATAAATGTGGACATGCTCTGGTTTATCTCTTCAAGCCGGGTGTCAATTTTTTCTTTAAGTCCTTCAGGTTTTGTAGAATATCCGGTTACAACCTTTACATGATAGGTTGTGCCCATTGTTTTTCCTGAAATAAGCGTTTCTTGCGCCACCCCGTAGCCGGCAGGCCACAAGAACCAGATAATCAACCAGATAATCAAAAGGATTGGTTGTACGGCTATTTTCATAATAGTAGAAAAATTTCTTCTAACAGATTCGAGGCAACTGTTCACCTGTCAACATATCAACAATTCTGCTGCCGCCAATGCGGGTTTGCATATCCTTTCTTTGTGTCTTAGTAGCTGAATTGTAGCCTAATTTAAAAATTATCGCAGAAAAAAAAACAAACGTAAAGAATATATTCAGAATAAAATTACTTGAAATGGATAATATGGTATGATAGATTTTTTTATATGGTGGGTGTAGCTCAGTCGGTAGAGCACCAGGTTGTGGCCCTGGGGGTCGAGGGTTCAAGTCCCTTCACTCACCCCATTTTCCATTTTTAGCGCCCGTAGCTCAGTTGGATAGAGCGCCGGACTTCGAATCCGTAGGTCGCAGGTTCGAATCCTGCCGGGCGTACCAAAAAAATGAGTAACTATTCAGCCACCGATCTACGCTGATCATCACTGATATTTTTTCTTTTATTGTAATAGTTCAACCTGAACAGTTACTATAATTCTTAATGTTCTGTAATTTCCTTGTATTTAAACCTATCTGCGTTCATCTGTGCCTGCCCCGTAGGTCAGGATGATCGTACTGGGGTGAATCTGTGGCTGAATAGTTATAAAAAAGACTGTTATAAAAAAGACTTGATTAATCTGACTATTATGGTATTATGTTTTTGGTGAGCGGTGACTACCGAGTCCAATACCGGGTTTGAGGTCTTTGTCCGGGGCGTCAGGACTTGGCTTTAAGGCCAATAATCCTGTTATCAGGAGCGCCAACCTCATTGTAGCAACGCTCACCAATCCCCTCCCTTTTTTACCCAACAACCAACTCCTTGACTGCTTTTAAGCAAAATGAACTACACTTTTTACCCTTATACGAAAGCTTTGCGATATATTCCCATATTGGATATCCATGGTCGAAAATATGTAATTCCGCCAGGAAGTAATTCGTGGATGCCGATAACCAATATCCCTTCATTAAGAAGGCTGTCGAAAATTCTCCCTAAAACCTCTTTTTGCAGGCTTATATCAAAATAGGTAAAGGCCAGATTACGGCATAATACTATATGAAAAGGACCGTCAGGCGCTGCCAGCCTGATATCCTGTGAAATGAAATTCACCTTTTCCCTAAATTCCGGGTAAAGGCAATACTGCTTGCCTGTCCGGTTAAATGCCTGAGAAAGCCATTTTTCAGGCAAATCCTTTACGCTGGATTGGAGATAGCATGCCCTTTCCGCGCGTCCAAGCAGGTTGTTATCTACTTCGGTGCCTGTAATATGAATGCCGATGTCAGGATAATCCAATGAAAGGACGAATTGCCAGACCAATGCGATGGTATAAGCCTCCTCTCCTGAAGCAGATCCAGCGCTCCAGCATTTGATTGTATTATTGCCGCTGTTAGCAGTCAGTTGCGCCAATGCTGGAAGCACCTTATCCCCTATACAGTCAAACACACCTTTATCCCGGTAAAACCGCGAAATAGAAATGCGGCACAGGCTATCGAGATAAATCCATTCATCCGGATGAACCTGTAAGTATTCACGATAGGATTCAACATCGTTGAGCCGCAACTCACTTATACGCCGGTTGATACGCTTACAAACCTGCCTTCGCACCTTGCGGAAACCCGGCCATCTCATGCGCAGGCGTGGTAAGGCCCATTGCAGGAACTGAATGCATTTGGCATCTTTCATAAGTGTGTTATACAAGTCTAAGACAATTATGTTAAATAGTTTCTTATTATTTTTGATTGTGTTAAAATTGATGAACTCGTAAAAAGTCCCATCTACTGCGTTGCAGTGATTTTTCAGACTCTCAACATACTATATGTATGCCTTCGAGCCTGAAAAATCACTACGCCTTGTATATGAAACTTTTTACTTAGCCATCTAAAGTAACATCTTGGACTTTTTACGAGTTCATCAAAATTGCATAATTCTCAAAAATTTGACATCAAGGCTACCGCCTGATAATATTGTAATTATTTTAAAAACTGTTTTTTGCTAATTTTTGGACAACAGTCATGAAATCTGTGGGAATAGTCAGAAACCATATAATAACTGGATCACAAAATTAAAGATACAGTATAGGATGCTCAAAAATGACTTTAGATGAAATAAAAAAAATAGTTACACCCGCCTGTAAAACATTTAACGTAGAACGACTGAGTGTTTTTGGTTCATATGCCAGGGAAGACACTAATAGATCAAGCGATATTGATTTCATCGTTGAGTTTATTGACCCTAACCATAAGCCATCAAAGCGATTCTTTGGTTTACTCCATTTTTTTGAAGACAAATTTCGTTGCGAAATCGATATGGTAACGCCCGATGGGATTAGAAATCCTTATTTTCGAAACAGAGTAATGAGAGAAAGAATTGATTTATATGAAGGATGAAATCCTGAAACACCTTTACGATGCCAAAGATGCCGCTTTAGCAATAAAGAGGTTTGTCGAGGGGAAAACCTTTGATGATTATAAGAAAAACTCTTTGCTTCAGAGTGGAGTTGAAAGAAAATTTGAGATTGCTGGTGAGGCATTGAACAGAATTAAAAGGGATGCTCCTGAAATGCTTGATCAAATTCGAGAGCATCGGAGCATCATTTCGTTCAGGAATATCTTAGTACATGGCTATAATGGCATAAGCAATAGGATCGTATGGGGAATTATTGAGGAGGATCTTGACAATCTGATTGAAGATGTTGCCATCTTAATAAAAGATAATGATCCAATCGGGTAGCTGAGGGTTTTTCTCCCTCAGCCCCCTCAACACCCAGCATGCGGATCCCCTCCAGGCGGACAAGCGCACTGGGCGTTTCACAAAGCTTATCGGGTCTCGCCTTAGCGGGAATAGTGAATATTCACCCAAAGTTCCTTAATGGAGATTAACCCCTGTTTCTTCAACCACTGATTTGTACCGACTGCAAACTTTGCCAAGAAGTGTTCATTCTTGGAGATCAGTTAGTTATCTCAATCTTCCGGCACATTGTGATATTGGCAAGTTATGTTGTCAGTTTAGTTATGTTGTGTGTTTAATTCCCCTCTAATTCCATTTCATTCCTAAAAAGTTTTTTAAAAAACTACTTCTAATTCTTTTTATTCTATTTTTTTCATATCGCGTGTCCCCTGTTTGGATGGACTTCATAAAATATAATTTGTAATTCCGATTTGATTCCACATCATTT
>JAUWQO010000139.1 GCA_030610995.1 Desulfobacterales bacterium | reverse complement strand
TTCGTATGACCCCATTTCGTATAAAACTGGAAAATTAATTTCCCTAAGTGCGAAATGTAAGTTATAGCCAAGAAAGTACTCGATATTGTAATTATAGCAAAAATAAATTTGGAAATGAGATTTCTGTAATTAAGCCATGCTTTTGGGGGAAAAATAACAACCTCGATAAAAAGAAATACAAAATTTGGGAAAAATCAATGTTAGGAGCTGAAAAGGCATATATGGAACTTATTTCATTAGGTGCAACACCCCAAGAAGCGAGAAGTGTCCTGCCTAATTCCTTAAAGACTGAAATTGTTGTAACAATGAATATCCGTGAATGGCGACACTTTTTTAAGTTGCGGACATCAAAAGCCGCCCATCCTCAAATGCGTGAGATAGCATGCCCTCTGTTAGACGAATTTAAAAAACGTATTCCTATTCTTTTTGATGAAATCGTTTACTAGTGACATGGGGTCACCCATTAAAGTATTTATGGGACGTCCATTGGATTATTGGTTTCTGTTTTTTTTAGGCCCTCCAGGCGGGCAGGCAGGCAGGATGAACAGGATTTCTATGATTGAGACCTTTGCAAAAGGAGGTGTTTTTCAAAGGCATTAAAGGGATCTGGTCCGCTCTCGACTCTATTGCATTGATTTATTGAGCCAACAACCTTGCTTCCTCGATTACCTTAAGAATCAACACTTATCAACAGCAACTACGTTATCCTTAAGATGCTTATGATGGGGAAAGTTGTTAATTTCTGGAAAATGCGGGGTATTGTCGTATTGAAAGACAAGATTGTTTTGACTATTCTGAAAATGATAGCGATAGCCAAGATGCCTGATGTGTCCTGCTTCAACAATAGCCGCTTCATTCAGCTCCAACAGATATCCACTCAGAAAGCGAATTCGAATCCGCAAGTTCACACGATTAGCCGCAAGAATCTCCTCTTCATAGCGTTCAACTTTGGCATTTTCTAACTCCCGAACGTCGGTCGCAACATCTCCGAGGTATTGAGATAGCAAATCAAGCAACATGGCGCAGGCCTCTTTCTATTTCAAGACTAATCTCCATATAATGTTGATAGTCATTCCCCCATTCGACGAAATCCATAGAGTCTTCCATCTGCCCCTTGCAGAATTTATCGAAAAACTCCTCCGATGCCATCCGGTATCGATCCTCATAGACGCTGAGACGCTTAGCTACAGCTACAAGGGCGTCTACAGGTGAATCATACTCAATTCTTTGTTTCCGCATACATCCTCCTATGCACTTTCTGGACGTTCATTAGTTTATAAGTTTCTATTGATGAAGTCCTTTGATTTATTCATTTTTCTCTTAGCACATACGAAAAATATTTAAAAGCCAATTATTTTTTAAGGGTCATCCGAGTTTTGGTGAGCGCATTTTAGGGGACAGTGATTTTGTCGAAAAAGTTCTGAGCCAGGCATCAGACGGTGGCGCAACCAGATTCTCTTTTCTTGCGAAAGCAGTGTACAGCTTGTCCTGAAAGCTTCTGAATTCATCTTTCAAGTCAATCCTTGCCTGCCCGCCTGGAGGGTAATCCTGAAAGTAACTGTACCCATGCCTTAAAAGAACTTTGGACTCTCGAGCGAACAGTAGAATTATCTATATTGCTTAGGTTTAATCCGATATTTGTTTACTCTGAGTCCCATAATCCTTTCAGATGTATCGAGGAGTCTTGCAGCGGCGGTTATATTCCCTCGGGTGCTCTTTAATGCGTCAATAATTATATCTCTTTCAAATGTGGCTAAAGCGGCTTGTAGAGAGCTGGAAGAAACTGTGCCCGATTCCTCGGCTGTTTGGGTAGTGGGTGGCAGATGGTAGCTATGGATCACATGATTAGCGCAAAGAAGGACTGCTCGTTCCATACAGTTTTCAAGCTCCCGTACATTGCCGGGCCAGTGATAGCGCATGAGCATATCAATGGCGGGCGTGGAAATCCTTCTTATGTCTTTTTTATACTTCTTGCTGTACTTTTCAAGAAAATAATCTGCCAAAAGGAGGATATCTGTTTTTTTCTCCCTTAATGGAGGCAGATATATTGGAAATATGTTCAGGCGATAGTAAAGGTCTTCTCTGAAGTTGCCTTCCTTTAACGCTTTTTCCAGTGGCTTGTTGGTAGCCGCGATAATCCGGACATCGACCTTGATTGTATTTATCCCGCCGATTCTTTCGATCTCTTTTTCCTGAAGAACACGCAGGAGCTTGGCCTGGGCCGTCAGATTAAGCGTGCCGATCTCATCCAAAAACAGAGTTCCCTGGTGTGCATGTTCAAATTTGCCGATCCTTCTTTCCGAGGCCCCGGTAAAAGCCCCCCTTTCGTGGCCGAAGAGTTCGCTTTCTATCAAGGTTTCCGGAAGGGCGGCACAGTTCACCTTGACAAATGCCTTTTCCGACCTCAGGCTGTTGTAGTGGGTGGCGTTGGCTACAAGCTCTTTGCCGGTACCGCTTTCTCCCCTGATGAGCACAGTGGCATCGCTTGCCGAGACCTGGTCGATTGCCTCGAAGACCTCTCTCATCTTGTTGCTTCTACCCACGATATTATAAAAGCTGTACCGTTCTTTAAGCTGTTCCCGCAAGGTGACATTTTCGTGGCGAAGGCGGTCCTTTTCTTCTGCCATCATATGGCTGATTCTTATGGCCTGAGCAACATTGGAGGCGATAACAGTCAGCAGTCTCAAGTCCTCTTCAAAAGAAACCTCCTTGCTGAAGAGCCGATCCACACTTAATGTGCCGCAAACAAAGGAACCTATTCTGATGGGCACACAGATAAAGGAAATGTTTTCTTTTCCAATATCTCCGCGCGCTTTGGTGCGGTTCAAGAATAACGGTTCTTCACCCACATGGGGAATGATCACCGGTTCTCCGGTCTCGACGACCTTTCCGGTGAGCCCTTCGCCTATTTGATAATGCCCTCTTTCCCTCTCATGGTCGGTTAGTCCGTGTGCTGCTTCAATATTCAGATCCTGGGTTTCAGAGTCCAAAATAGTGATGGTCCCCCGTTCCATGCCCATCCTGGAGTGAAGGATTTTGAGAATCGGATTCAGGGCCTCTTTTGGGTCAGGACTAGATACAAGCAGTTGACCGATCTCATAGAGAACGGTGAATTCCTGCACTTTTCTTTCTAAAGCCGAACAGCCGGAAGATTGCATCTTACCTCGAATTTAACCAAATAACTCACGAAAATCTGTGTAATCTGCGTAATCTGTGGATTAAATTAGAGCCGAGTCTGTCCGGAACGCCATTGTAACTGACAGACACGACCCTAATCCCGTGCTCACCTGAAACGCCGTTGTAACAGACGGGCACGCCGGTTAACAGTCAACCTTATCATCACGTTATTGCTGCTCATAGGTCGAAACGGCAAAGTCAGGATAGGCATTGCCTCCATGCTCGGAATGATCCAGACCCTTGGCTTCATCTTCAGGAGAAACTCTTAGGCCTATGGTTTTGTCGATTATTTTGAACAGTACATACGCGACAAGGAATGTCCATATAAAGCAGGAGCCTATACCTAAAAGTTGCACACCTATTATTTTTAGTGATGTGCCGCCTATATTGAAAATACCGGCTGCAAGGGTTCCCCATGCTCCATTTACACCATGAACCGATATGGCGCCTACCGGATCATCAACCCTTATCCTGTCAAAGAAGATGACTGAAAAGACTACAATGATACCTGCAATCGCACCGATAATTATTGAACTCAACGGGGTAACATTTGCACAGCCCGCAGTAATAGCCACCAGGCCAGCAAGAGCTCCGTTTAAACTCATACCTGCATCCGGTTTTCCGAATTTTATCCAGGAGGTGAACATCGCAAAGACAGCGGCGGTTGCAGCAGCCAGGTTTGTGTTTACAAAGATCATGGCGATATCTTTATTTGCCGCGGTTGTTGAGCCCGGGTTAAATCCAAACCATCCTAACCATAAGATGAATACACCCAGGGCTGCTATCGGTATATTATGCCCGAGAATAGGTTTTATTCCTCCATTTTTTAAATACTTGCCAATACGTGGACCGAGTACAATCGTTCCGGCAAGAGCGGCCCAACCACCAACCGAATGAACTACTGTAGATCCGGCAAAATCAATAAATCCCAGATTTTCAAGCCAGCCGTTACCATGATACAGGCTTCCCCATGCCCAACTTCCAAAAACAGGGTAAACCAGGGCGCTGATAAAGACACTGTATAAAAGGTATCCTGAAAATTTAGTTCTTTCCGCCATAGCGCCGGATACAATTGTTGCGGCTGTAGCGCAAAATACTACCTGAAACATCCAGAAGGCAAGTACCCATGGATCGCTTCCAGGCGAGAAGTCGCTAAGAAAGAATCCTGAGGTCCCTATCCATCCTGTTTTTGAAATACCGAACATCAGTCCGAAGCCGACAGCCCAAAAGGCTAATGTACCAACGGAAAAATCCATTAGGTTTTTCATCATAATGTTTATAGCATTTTTTGCACGGGTAAATCCTGTTTCAACTAATGCGAAACCGGCCTGCATGAAAAAGACAAGCACCGCTGCCACCATGGTCCATACATAGTCGGCGTGGGTCTGTACCAGCTCAATGGCAGTCTTGTTGGACTCCACCGTAGGCGGAGGATCAGCGGCCCAGACACCGGATATACTTATTAGTGTGAATAATAATAAGAGAGCTATTTTTTTCATAATTGTTTTCCTCCATACATTAGAATTTAGTTCGCTTCGCTCACAATTGGTCAAGTGGTCGAGTGGTTGATTAGTCGAGTGGTTCAAGAACCCTTACAACTCGACGACTCGACTATTTAACTACTCGACTAAAGTCACAGGAATTCTCCCGCCACAGGCGGGATAGAAATTCCGAGATGTGACGTTATAGTGCGTCTTTTCCAGATTCTCCGGTTCTGATCCTTACGGCTTTTTCCACCGGCAAAACAAATATTTTACCGTCGCCTATCTTGCCGGTTTTGGCCTTTTCAGAAATAGTAGCCACGACCTGATCTGCCATGGAAGCATCAACTATAACCTCAATTTTTATCTTTGGTATAAAGTCGATCTGGTATTCAGCTCCGCGATAGGTCTCTACATGTCCACGTTGACGTCCGAACCCTTTGACTTCACTGACCGTCATGCCTTGTACGCCAATACTGCCAAGAGCATCTTTCACTTCGTCTAGTTTGAAAGGCTTAATAATTGCTTTAATCATTTTCATATAATTTTCTCCTTTATTTCTTCCTATATTTTTTTGCCGGCTTCCGGAAACTTGTTATATTAAAAAGCAAAGGTTGTGCCATATAACTTCATTGTGCGTGTTGTTAATTTAACTATCTTAGATCATTGATTATTTGGCAAGATCAGCAGTATATTCAAAAAATAGATAAACTACAATAATGTTGTAATTGATAATATATAATACAATTATGTTATTAATTAATAAAAAAATAGCTTCATTATATTTTTGTATAAAGAGCTGTTGAAAAATATCTTTGTTGTGCTTTATTGAATAAGTTGCAAAAGACTAATCTCAATGCCATTAACTTAAGGAGTAGATGTCGCTGTGGGAGCGGCTTTTAGCCGCGATTGTAGCTTTGGAGCGCACATTTTATCGTGGCTGAAAGCCACTCCCACAAGCAAAGTTAGTTTAAGTTAATGACATTGAGACTAATCCTACAACGACACTTGTCATTTCGAGCAAAGGGAGAAATCTAAAAATCCTGGAAATACTGTATGTTAAAGATTTCTCCCTTTAGTCGAAATGACCAAAAGAGAGGTTTTCGTTCAGGCATTATTAATTGCAGGAAGTGAGAATTAAAGCAGTGTTGGCAAACGATATAATGTTTGCTTGATGAGGATAGGATTGGGCAGATATCAGATTTGATTTTCGACAGTGGTTATTGCGCTGCTCAGAATCTCGACGAGTTCATCTATCTGTTTTTCGGTAATGATAAATGGGGGGGCGAGAAGGATATGATCGCCGTGGATGCCGTCGATTCCGCCTCCACCAGGATAGGTAATTAATCCGCGGATAAAAGCCTGGTTTGCAATCTGCTTATTTATTTTTAGCGCACTATCAAACCAGGTGCGTGTTGTTTTGTCTGTCACGAATTCTATGCCCGCAAAAAGACCCAGTCCCCTGATATCACCGACAATGTCGAGGCTGTTTAGATTCTGCAGTTTATCCAACAGGTATTGCCCCTTCTGTTTAGAACGTTCTATAAGTTTATGTTCCTGTATGTAGCTGAGCACTGCCGCTCCTATTGCAGTAGAAAGAGGATTCTGAGAATAGGTATGGCCGTGTACAAAAGAACCGGAACCTCTTTGAATGGTATGATATATATCCTCTTTTACCACAATTGCTCCAAGCGGGGTATAACCTGAACTTAAACCTTTTGCCAGAACCACTACATCAGGCACGATATTCCAATAGTTAAGACAGAGATTTTCTCCGCAGCGACCTATACCGGTCATTACTTCATCGGCTATCAATTTTATGTTGTATTTGTCACATATTTCCCGAATACGTTGCCAGTAGCCGTCTTTGGGAACTACTGCTCCCGCGGCTGCTCCGACAACTGGTTCGGCAATAAACAGCATTTCTAATTATAGCCTGTTATTCACCACGAAGCACACGAAGAACGCGAAGTAGACCTTACTATTTTCGTATTTCTTCGTGATCTTCGTGTGCTTCGTGGTATTCCATTTGATTTGCAAAAATTATTCCATAATTAGAATTGCTGCCCAATAAACTCATTGCTTGCAGGAATTATATGTGATGTTTATAATGTCCTGGAATAAAATAAACAACTTTCAAAATAGTAAAATAGTGTCCATAGATTTTATTAACTATTTTGTAAAAAACTGTTATGATAAATTAGTCGTTCACGGCTTGAAACTTGAAATTGGAAATTAGAAATTAAGGCCAAATTTCCAATTTCTATTTTCTAATTTCAACGTTTCGTGAACGCTTACTGATAAATCATATACCATATATTACATAATTGTAGTTATTGTCTTTAATATTTGACAAAAATGTAATTAATCATTGTAATTGTGTAACCGTTTACGGTTCAGAGGTTCAAAGTTCAAGGTTAAACTGATTTACCATGAAAATACTTGCGCTATCGCACACTTGTCATTCCAGCGAAAGCGGGACACGTGGTGAAGCATTAGCGCTATCCAGGGAGCCTCAAAATTTCTGGATAGCGCTAAAGCTTCACTACGTGCCCGGGTCAAGCCCGGAATGACAGAATTTTCATGATAGGCGCTGATGGTGCATAGAATGCACCCTACATGGCTTAAAACCGTTCAGTTTTCATCAGTTAACCTTGAACCGTGAACCATGGAACTTTGAACCTGAGTAGTTGTTTCTGATACTAAGAATTCGTACAAAACAGATCAAATTAGGGTAACACTTTCTCCCCAGAATTGCAGGAGGAAGTGTTATGAGCAAAAAGCAATTTAGTCAAGAGCAGAAACTTAAAATTTTAGAAAGTGTCGAG
>JAUWQO010000029.1 GCA_030610995.1 Desulfobacterales bacterium | reverse complement strand
GGAACTGAAGGAGTCCATTTATTGGGAAGACATTTTCCCCGATTTTGGCCCGAGTGTTGCCTTGAGAGGTTCAAGGAAACGGGAGTGTATGTCTCAAAAGGAATTAGCAGATCAGATCGGTGTTAAGCAAGTTCATATTTCTCAGATGGAGAACGAAAAAAGGCCGATTGGAAAAGCAATGGCCAAAAGACTCGCTAAAGTTTTAAATGTAGATTATCGTATTTTTCTGTAATTGGCGAAAGATACTTGATCGAGTTGCAGAATTGTTGGACTTAAAACCTGAGCAGGTATTGGCCGTTGGGCCGTCGGGAAATATAAAAAGACGGTTGCGGCTCGCAGTTTGCTCTGTTTCTGAAGATTTCGCAACCCGCAGTCAGTCTATCGGTTAAACGCTTAAGAGCAATTGGTTATACGCCACAATTACTCATTAAAAGCCTAACAGCAACTTATAAACTAATGTACGTCTCGGAAGCCCTAACAAGGCTAATCAGCCAACGCAAAAATCGTGTGGCTGATTAGCGCCATTAGGAAACGAGGGAGACTTTCGATATGGAACTAAATCACCATATTCGCCAAATTTCTGATGACATAAAGGCAGGTCGCTTTATCAATGAAGCCTCGGTATCCCAGGGTATTGTCTTGCGTTTGCTACACGCTTTGGACTGGCAGATATTTGATTCCAAAATTGTGTCGCCCGAATACAGTGTGGAAGGGGGACGTGTCGATTTTGCTCTCTGCCACCCACGATCAAAACCAATTGTTTTTATCGAGGTGAAACAGATAGGACAGGCAGAGGGGGCAGAACGTCAATTATTTGAGTATGCCTTCCATAATGGCGTTCCCATGGCCATTCTGACAGATGGTCAAGAATGGCATTTCTATTTACCTGGAGAGCAGGGGCAATATCAGGAACGGCGTGTTTATAAGCTCGATATATTAGAACGAGATATTAAAGAGAGCGTACACCGATTTCAGCGTTATCTTGAGTATCACGCCGTGTCTTCTGGAAAGGCCATTGAGGCTGCAAGAAAGGACTACCAAAATGTCGCAAGAAATCGCCAAATCAAAGAAACGCTCCCGTTGGCTTGGAAAAAGCTAATCGAGCAACAAGACGACCTCCTTATTGAGTTGGTGGCTGATAAGGTTGAAAGTCTGTGCGGTTACAAGCCTGATCCTGACACTGTAGCAAACTTTTTTGCTGAAAATGCAAAGTATACGGAGAGCGGCTTACCCCACAAGCTGATTCAGGCACGCAAACCAAAAACACAGCCGCAACCTGGGGGAGTACATAGCGCACGGCACTATGGCTTTACGCTGAAGGGTCGGGATTTTCAAGCGAGGAATGCTCGTGATGTCATGATTCAGATTCTTGGCGAACTTGCGAGAACAGATAGTTCTTTCCTTGACCGCTTTGCGGCACGCCCTAAGCACGGAAGAAAAAGGCGCTTTGTTGCACGGTCTAAATCCGAATTATATCCCGACCGCCCTGATTTGTGTGAAGAGCATTCCCATCAACTCGTCCCAGGCTGGTGGGTGGGTACGAATTACAGCAAAGAGAACATATTCAAGATAGTCAAGATGGCGTGTGAAGTTGCAGGGTTGTCGTTTGGGCGTGAACTCACCATCAGGATTTAAGCTAAAACGCCTAACAAAAGCATGTGGAGGTGGATTGGCAAAAGCTGTCGCTTTTCCCACCCACCCACTCATGCCTGCCTGACATTTAAGAATTTTTTGTTGGAGATGCCATGGAAAATGAATTGAAGGACTTGATTTCAGAAATCAAGTCGAATGACAGGATTTACAGCTATGATGAGGCTACCACGAAGCAGGCAATAATATTAAGGCTATTTTCCTCTTTGGGATGGAAGATTTTTAATACAGATGAGGTAAAACCTGAGTATTCTATGTCGGGAAGACAAGTAGATTATGCATTAAGAATAAATAACATCAACAAGGTCTTCATAGAGGTAAAACAAATACGTGAACATTTAGAAAAACATCAAGAGCAATTGCTCAGTTATTCTTTTCAAGAAGGTGTAAAGCTTGCCATACTCACAAATGGTATAACTTGGTGGTTCTATTTGCCTCTAAACGAAGGAAGTTGGGAACAAAGAAGGTTCTACACTATAGATCTTGTTGAGCAGGCCCCTCAAGATATTATCCAGCGATTTGTTGACTTCCTCTCTAAAGAAAATATTGATTCTGGTAAGGCCATTACTAATGCTGAAAATTTTTACAGGAGCCAGCAGAAAAGAGAAAAACTTAAAGAAGCCCTGCCAAAAGCATGGTACAAAATTATTTCAGAGCCAGACGAACTGCTTATTGAACTTATAATTGAAACAACTGAGAAGTCGTGTGGACTCCGCCTTGAGGAAAATACTGTAGCAGCGTATTTAAAAAGAAATGTGCTGCCCTATTATCAAGAGCCCCTTAAGCCTCCGGTGAAACTGGGCGAGATTGCCGTTGAACGTAAAAAAGAGAAAAGGAAACGCCGTCAAGTAAGTAAAAAAGAGAGCTATAGGTATACAAAACCACGTGAATTTTCCGTCTCTACATCCAAGATGACTGTGAAAAAATGGAAAGAGGTTCTTTTAGGAGTTTGTGAAATTCTCAGCGAACGGCACCCCTCTGATCTTGAAAAATTCCTTAGACTCGACAAATATTTCTCTCGCGACCCTCGCAACTTCCACACGCCAGTCGAAATATCTTCGACCGGGGTTTTTGTAGAAACCAACCGAGGTGCTGATACCATTGTGGGGATGTGTAAAAAGACAGTTGTTCAGTTCGGATATTCAGAAAATGAGTTTGAGGTCCTCGTAGATGAAAGAGAATAGATGGGTGCTTTTAAATGCCTAAAAATTCACTACCTGACCGCCAACAGCGTGGCGGTTTTTGAAATGCTCTGCATCAAGGCAGAAGGTTTAAGCCCAGTGTCTCGCAGTGTTGGCGGCAGGTGAGCTTTGCGGCACACGAAAGGAGGATTTAGATGAGAACACCGAAGTTCAGAGTCTTTTGGGTTTTTCTTGCCCTCGCGATATTTACGTCATCTCCGACACATGGCCAAAAGCTCGAAGAGCCGAAACTCTCCACAGACAAACTGGAGGATGAGTTCCTTGGCCTTCATCTCGGCTGTAGCTTGGAGGAGTTGCAAGGAGTGCTGAAGAAGTCTGCGAACGCAATTAAGCTGATTAAGAAGGATGTCTTACACGGAATAACGACCTACACTTATTGGGGAAACCATCGTCTGAATGACGTTACAGCAACCACTTTCTCCTTCTGGGATGGCAAGCTCAACGTTGTCTTTGTGTTCTTTGAAAGTGAACAAGCAGAGAAGATATACGATGCACTCAAGATAAAGATGGAGGAGAAGTACGGCAAGATGAACGATAGAATCAAGTTTGCCGGGAAGAAGTGCAAACTGATAAAGGGAGGTATGGGCCTCACACTGGAGCTCGAAACCAATCCGTTCGAAACTAACGCAGTTTCCCTCAGTGCGGTACACCTATCTATCTTGGCTGCGAAGAAGGCTAAAGAAATTGAGAAAAAGGCGGACGACCTGGGAGATCTCTGATAAAACAAAACGTTGGGGACATCCTTTACATTTACAGATTTGAAATTATGATTCTTGTGCATGTTAAGGCAAAAAGCCTGTTGTGCTATTGGGCGGTAAGAGACCTTGGTATTTATCAAAAAGGGGTCTGCCCTTGACCCATGGAAGACAATACGAGACAAAAACCTTAATAACAGAAGAGTTTCGAGGCTTAAAAAACATGACAGAAAAATTAAAAGACAGATAGAAAAAATACCCTACAGCATTAACAAGGGTCAAAGGCAGACCCCTTTTTATAACCCCTAAAGGCTTCAGGGACATTAGTTTATAAGCTGACAGGGTACTTGAACTTAATTCTTGCTTGGGAATATGTTATTCGAATTGCATGCCACGCTCAAGAATAGATGCCCGCTCGCGCTTCATCATATTATTGCCGGGGGTATAAAACGCAAAAAGATATTTACAGATGGTGTCGATAATGATAATTTTTAAAATCGACTTGGAAATATCCTTACGGAAACCCAAACAGCCTGTTTTTCCTGGGTGCTGATTCCAGATCATTTTCATTTATTGCTGCAAACGGAAACCACATCAATTTCCACCGTAATGTGCAGGCTTTTGACCGGTTACGCAGTATCCTACAATTTTCGGCATAGCTGGCATGGACATCCCTCCTAAGGCGGATCTTCGACTTTTTCTAAGGGGATTAGTGTCATAAACGCTAAGTTGTTTTTGCCCAAAAGGAACTGAAAAAAATGAACGTCGAACATCGAACGTTGAATAGGAAAAGATGAAGAAACAGACATATGCAATTGGTTGTACGCCACAATTACTCGTTAAAAGCTTAACAGCAACTTATAAACTAATGTATGCCCCGAAAGCCCTCCGACTGAAACCAAGGGAGGGATTGTGGTCTGGATGCGCAAAGCTCAGGAGATTACTTGGTAATGTCTGCCGAGCATGGTTGTTACTATTTCTCCTCGTAATATGCGGAGCCTGCTGCGGTCCAATGGCGGGGGGCGGGCGTTGGTACCATGGTGAGACCAACCGGATAGCTGGTGCCGAAGATGTGAAGCGTGAATGGCACCAATGTGCTGACAGCTTGGACCCAAAATATGGTGGCATGGGATTCACCCACAACGCCGAGATATTCTCTGAGCCCTGGATTGAGGTTCGCGAATGCATGATAGGGAAGGGCTATGTGTACGAAAACTCCAATGGGATTCGCTATCCGTCACAACCTGCCGGAGTTCAGGAACACGGTTCACACCCTGCAGATGAGCTTAGTCGTTGAAGCTGTAGAAAAAGTGTAAATTGAATTTTTTTCTCATTTCCTGGAGGCTATAATCATCCATAATCAACATCGGTATTTCAAGAAAAATTGTCTTATTCTACAGCCTCGTTAGTGCGCCAAGCTGCGGGCCAAAAGCAGTGCAACATACTTTGGGGGACATCTTAAATACTCAAATAACTCAATCGTTTAGATGACAACCTGCTTCTTTCGCTATCTTCTCTCCTCTTTTTACTGCGTAGCTCACCGCAGCAAGTGTCATGTCAAGGGAAAAGGGTTCGGTGTAGCGTCTTGATTAGCGCATTAGCTGACATCTGTTTACGCAGACGGAGATACATTGAAAAAACATGTCAAACCTGATTATTGCAGAAAGTGACATCATGACAAAAACAGCCTGCACAGTTCCCATTACACAAATAATCCTGGATGAGGACATATACCCACGGAAAGGGGTTTCTTTAAAGCGCGTCTCCATGTTTGCCGAAAACATGCGCGATGGTTTTGAGATTGATCCCATTGAGGTACAGATTCATCCGGACTATGATGATAAATACCGCATTCTTGATGGCGCCCACAGTTGGCATGCATACAAGGAGATCGGCGCAACCGAAATACCGGTTCACATTAGATGTACAGCGGGATGCCTTGGATATTGATTTCAACCGTGAACTGTTAATCGGCTTTGATGCCTAGTTCTTTTTCTTTTGCCGCCACAGCCAGCCTTGTTTTAATAGCAGTGTCGGGAATCAGGCTCATCGAATCGATGCCGCATTCAACGAGGAATGTGGCAAATTCCGGGAAATCACTTGGAGCCTGGCCGCATATCCCGATCTTTTTGCCGCGTCGTTTGGCCACGTCAATCACCATGCGAACCATGGTTTTTACAGCCTCGTTCCGTTCGTCAAATATATGAGCAACAAGATCTGAGTCACGATCCAGTCCCAGGACAAGCTGTGTCAGGTCGTTGGAGCCGATGGAGAATCCGTCGAAAACATCGAAGAAGGCATCGGCTGAGATTACGTTGCTGGGTATCTCGCACATCACATAGACTTCAAGATCATTTTCACCCTGAACAAGTCCGAATTCCTTCATAACCTCAATTACCCTGCGGCCCTCTTCAGGAGTCCTGCAGAAAGGCACCATCAATTTAATGTTGTTCAGGCCCATATCGTTGCGCGCCTTGAGCAAAGCCATGCATTCGAGTTCAAAAGCAGGCTTGTATTTTTCGTCATAATAACGGGAGGCTCCCCTCCAGCCGATCATTGGGTTGCTTTCCACAGGTTCATAGAGTGTCCCGCCGATTAAATTTGCATACTCGTTGCTTTTAAAATCTGACAGCCGGACAATTACGTCTTTGGGGTAGAAGCCTGCGCCGATACGGCCTACACCCTCAGCAAGTTTATCTATAAAAAACTGTTTTTTGTCGTCAGGGTAAGCCGTGGTTTGCGCTTCGATCTTTTTTACAATTTCAGCTATTTCAGCGTCGCCGGCAGCGGCTTTTGCTTTGAGATCATCAAAGTAATACAGGGCCAGCGGATGAATTCCGATATGTGAATTAATAATAAATTCTTCTCTCGCAAGCCCCACACCTTCATTGGGAATCTGGCATTCGGTAAAGGCCTTTTCCGGGATGCCGACGTTCATCATGATCATTGTCTTGGTTGCGGGCACTGTATCAAGATCGAGTCTGTCTATTTCAAATTTTAAAAGCCCTTCATATATATTGGCTGTTTCACCTTCTGCGCAGGAAACGGTAATGTCTGAGCCGGTTTTAATAACTTCCGATCCGTTTACAGTGCCTATTACACACGGGATTCCCAGCTCACGGGAGATAATCGCCGCATGGCAGGTCCGCCCGCCTCGGTTGGTGACGATGGCGCCGGCAATCTTCATTATCGGCTCCCAGTCAGGATCCGTCATATCGGTAACCAGAATTTCATCTTTCTTGAATTCATGGATGTGGGCTGTATCTTCAATAACATGGGCTCTGCCCTGGCCGATCTTGGTTCCGACAGCCTGGCCGGTTACAATAACATTGCCGGTTTCCTTGAGCACATAGGTTTCCATGACACTTTTTGTGCTTTGTGAATGAACGGTCTCCGGCCTTGCCTGGAGGATGAAAAGTTCGCCTGTGCCGACATTAACGCCATCGCCGTCCTTTGCCCATTCAATGTCCATGGCTTTTTCATAATGATCTTCGATAATGCAGGTCCATTTGGCAAGCTGGATGATTTCATCATCATTTATTACATAGCTTCCCCGTTCTTCGGGTGTGGTATCAATATTCTTGACCGGCTCCTCGCCGCCGCCGGATGTATTATATATCATCTTGATTTTTTTACTTCCCACCCTTTTGCCGACTATAGGACATTTGGCATCCTTTAAGGTGGGTTTAAAGACATAATATTCATCCGGATTAACAGCGCCCTGCACAACATTCTCGCCAAGGCCCCAGGAGGCGGTAATAAAAACCGCATCCTCAAAACCGCTTTCAGTGTCAATGGAAAATATAACTCCGGCAGAGGCGGAATCGCTTCGGACCATCTTTTGAACTGCAATGGAGAGATATACGTCAAACTGACCGAACCCCTTGTCGTGCCTGTATGAAATGGCGCGGTTTGTGAACAGGCTGGCAAAGCATTTCTTACAATTGTCAATCAGATCGTCAGAGCCCCGGACATTCAGGAAGGTTTCCTGCTGGCCAGCAAAGGATGCGTTAGGCAGATCCTCTGCTGTGGCGGAGGACCGGACAGCCACATCTACACTGGCGCCGTATTCTTCTTCCATTTTTTTGTATGATTCAATAATAGCCTGTTTAAGATCGTCCGGGAACTCGGCAGTGCGGATGATATTTCTGGCCTTTTTGCCCCGTTCCTGGAGATTTTTCATATCATGGGTGTCAAGTCCAGCCAGCGCATCTTTTATAGCATCTTCAATGCCTGCTGATTTAAGAAGGTACTGATATGCATATGCGGTGATTGCAAAGCCGTGCGGCACAGTCACACCTTTGGAAGTAAGTTTTTGATACATTTCTCCAAGTGAAGCGTTTTTCCCACCAACCATGGGGATATCCCCGATAGAAATATCATCAAACCAGAGAATCAAAGCTTTATCATGTTTTTCAGCCATCTTTTTTCTCCTTCATGCCTTGTTTTGATAGGTTAATCTTGCAAAAAGTCGCTCAACTCAGGTATTAGAGAACTTGAAGCCGACGGCAACAAAATATTTGCTAACAAAATAATATATCTAATATTATCATCACATGTCAACCTAAACATAAGTGCTTTGTTTCATAATTTAGGTAAAGTTGATGGTTTGGTAAAAAAACCTAAGCGTTCACGAAACGTTGAAATTGGAAAATAGAAATTGGAAAATAGAAATTGGAAATTTGGCCTTCAGGCTTTTGTACTGTTGATGAATGCATTCAATTTTGGGCCGACTTTTTCAACTATTGCTTTGTATTCTGTCGCGTTTGACTCAGATAAACCTTTTCTTCTAACGCTTCTGCCAGGTTGTAATCATACAGATCGTAAACTCGTTTCATCCCTGCCTGTGCGTGCCCGCACGCAGACAGGTCTCCCAAATTTCCAATTTCAAGTTTCAAGCCGTGAACGGCTACCTAAATTGCGATAAGCTCATAAGCGCGGTTTCCGAGCCCTATCTTTTCAGCATAATCGAGCTGGATCTCCCAGTTTACCTTTGGATATATTCCCTTGAATTTATCTTCGCCCGGTTTTATGTTTGTTTTAAGGCATGATCCTTCAAGAGCCCGCTCTTTGTTTACAAGATCGGCCGACGCCTGGTCAATGGCAACAGGGTCTTTTGATGCAACCATCCCAATATCTCTGACTATTGGCGCATCGTTATGATCCATACAGTCGCATGCCGGAGAGACATCGGTGATAAAATTTATAAATAATGCCCTGTCTTTCTTGTTTTGTAAAACACCCATTGTGTATTCGACCATATTTTCCATGAAAACCGGTATGTCCTGATCCCACTGGATCTGTATTGCGCTGTTGGGACAAATAATGATACATTCCCCGCATCCTATACACCTTTTTTTATCAATAACCGCCTTTTCTTTAATCAGAGAAATGGCCTGTTGCGAGCAGTGGGAAATGCAATCTCCACAACCTTCACATTTTTTTCTTTTTATTTTTGGCGCTACGGTTGAATGCTGGGCCAGCTTTCCCCTTCGTGAAGCGCATCCCATGCCAAGGTTTTTAATGGTTCCTCCAAAACCGGAAAGTTCATGACCTTTGAAATGTGCGGCAGACAGCAATGAATCTGCATGAATAATCTCGGAACCGATGAAAACCTTTTTAAAACGTTTCTGGTCGATGGCAACGGTGATTTCACTTCGCCCCCTTAAGCCATCTGCAATAATAACAGGAGCATTCACCACAGAATAGGCAAAACCATTGGAAATAGCTGTTGCATGATGATTGGGAGCATCGCTTCGCGTGCCGGCATAAAGTGTGTTGCAATCTGTTAGAAAAGGTATGCCGCCATGACTTCTGATGCTTTGCACAATCTTTCTAATAAATACGGGCCTAATAAAGGCTGTATTCCCCAGCTCCCCAAAATGGAGCTTAACGGCAACAAGATCCCTTTCTTTGATAGCTTCTGAAAGTCCTGCGGTATCGAGAAGCCTTCCAATCTTACCGGGCAGATTTTCCTTGTATGTAGTTCTTAGATCGATAAAATAGACTTTGCTTTTCATAATATCATCCGTATAATGTTTTTTGGCAATAGTTCAGCCACAAAGGCACTAAATCTAAAGTGATCGGTTTCAGGTTCAGGGTTCAAGGTTCAAAGGTTATAGCCTACTGATATCCTTAACTTTATAACACAATACTCAGATTAGTCTCTTTCACCCATTGGGTGAAACATAACATGCGCCCCTATTAGGGCCTTCGGCCACCTTTAGCCAATGGCTAATAAGCCAATAGTCAAAGGTAAAGGGAGGCTTTATAGGGCTCTTCAACCGGGAACCGTGAACGTTGAACCTCTCACCCCAGGTTATAATATAGTTCTCTTTGACATTGGTCGAGTGGTCGAGTGGGAAACTGGTCGAGTGGTTGACTACTCGACCATTCGACTATTTGGCTACCAACTTAAAACGGGACAATTTGTAGGGTGGGCAATGCCCACCATCAATGGGCGATCTCTGCAAACTGCATAGCTTGGTGGGCAGTGCCCACCCTACTGTAACTCCTTGAGATTACAAGGTGTCCCGCCTTAAGTTGGTAGCCGACTATTTACATGCCTTTGTGCCTGCTGGCCGAACTGTTACGTTTTTTGTAATATCAAAATTACTTATTGGCTCATCTTTAGTCAAGCTGTTTAAGCAGAGAGTTTGCATATTATAGTGCTGCAAATGAACTTATAAAATCCCATATTTCAAGCATCAAATTACAAATAAATCCCAAATTTCAATATTCAATGACCCAAAAAGCTTCGCTTTACATTTAGCTATTGGCTATCGGCCATTGGCTAAAGGTAGCCAAAGGCTCCCTCATACACGGGTTTGGGATTTTGAATTTTGGTCATTGTAATTTATTTGATATTTGTGATTTGTTATTTAGAATTTGCAATGGGAGGGGATGAAAAAAAGGAAATTCCTATACAATGGACTTAAATAAAAAACTGGATGTTCTGGAGAAAATTTATAGAGTTTATGATGATTTTACCGGCAACTTAGATGTGGCGTGCAAAAAATATTGCGATACTTGTTGCACCCGGAATGTTACATTAACAACCCTTGAGGGATACAGGATTGTTGACTATTTAATATTGAATGGAAAAGCGGATTTGTTTGATAATATTCGGAAAGATTTGCATAAAGGGCGATTTCAGCCCGGCATAACCACAAACAGGCTTGCTGAATTATCTATTGCTGAAAAGGATATCCCGGATGAAAGGAGCCATTATTTCCAGGGAGAGTGCCCGATTTTAACAGACAGACAATGTCCGGTTTATAAGGCCAGACCGTTTGGATGCAGATGCTTTGTTTCAAAACATAGCTGCCTGGAAAAAGGTTATGCAGAGGTTGATGAGTTTATTCTTACTGTAAACAATATATTTTTACAGTATATTGAACATATTGATTTGCAGGGTTGTTCCGGAAATTTGATTGATGTGCTGCTTTATTTTGAATCAAGTGAAGCCCGCCGAAACTACAGGGATGGTGTATCAAATTGCGCGAAAAACAACCTGATCTCAAACCGATCCATACCGGCCTTGATGATACCACCTGAACACCGGCTTAAAATTCAACCGATCCTGCAGGCGATCCTAAGCTTATAAATTAAGCAACCTTGCTGCGTTTTTTTCGCAAATAGAGTCGATTTCGCTCTTTGTAAGTCCGGCTTGCTCAAACTCCTTGAAATATCTTGCCGGCGTTAAAAGCGGAAAGTCGCTTCCAAAGATAATCCTGTCCTGTCCCAGGATATTAATTGCAACCCTGTATATCTTTGCATCATAAAGAAAAGGGGATGCTGCTGTGTCGAAATATACGTTGTTAAAGCTCTCTTTTACTTCTTTTTTAAGAAGATTAAAAAAGAATATGCCCCCGCCCCAGTGGGCTAAAACAATTCTGTTTTCCGGAAACTTTGTTAGCAGCCTGTAAATCTGTTTAAAAGTGTTTGGAGTTTTGCCGGGATATTGATGGCCTATCGGCTCATTGGTGTGGATCAAAACAGGAAGGTTTTTATCAAGGCATACTTCCATTACTGGCTTCAGCCTATGTATGGATTCTTCATCAATGCCGGATTCATGGCCGGATTCATAGCCTGATTCATGGCCGGATTCATAAAGGGCAAGCTCTCCAACGCCTGAAAGCCCGTTTTCAAGGCACCGCATAACTTCCGCTATTGCTTTCCTGCTGAATATATCAATACAGCAAAAACCTGTAAGTCTGCCGGAATATCTTTCCATTGATTTAATGATATAATCGTTATGCTTTTTAAATGTATCTGAGTTTTTCCATGGAAACCCGAAAACCACGGATTTATCCACACCATGACTGTTCATTGAATCAATCAGTTCAGCGGCTCCGGCCAGTTTTGAGCCAGGTCTGCTGTACAAAAGCTTGAAAGCAGGTTCTGTCGGGAAATATTTTTCCCTGTTTTCA
Organism: Desulfobacterales bacterium; assembly: GCA_030610995.1. Lineage (GTDB taxonomy): Bacteria > Desulfobacterota > Desulfobacteria > Desulfobacterales > ETH-SRB1 > Desulfaltia. The sequence goes on along the minus strand of JAUWQO010000029.1, from coordinate 14,201 downwards.
CGTATCTCTTTTGGGAAAATGTGGGTATGAAAATCTATGATCATCATTGATGCGGGATGTAATGTAAATTATATGTAAAATCGATAATTAGAGCAATAAAGCAGGATACAACAGGGGTGAGAACCCAGGCCAGAAGAATATTTTTCAGCGTTTTCTTGCTGACCGTGTTAGCGCCTTTTACGATGCCGATGCCGATCACCGCTCCGACCACAGCCTGAGATGTTGAGACAGGAACACCGATCATGGTATAGATATGCACTGTAATAGCCTGGGCCAGAACTACTACAAAAGCCGAGAACGGATCAAGCTTCACAAGTTTTTTACCCACTGTCTCCATAACCGGCTTGCTGTATGTTAGAATGCCCAGGGCAATACTGACCCCTCCAATAAGAGTGGCAAGAAATACTGTTATGAGCCCAGCGCCAACAAAAACGGCTGTTACATTGGCTACATTATTGGCTCCCAGGGCATAGGCGCCGTATGACCCGGCAGCAACCAGACCAAAGCGAAGCAGGCTGTCTGACCTGAAGAGATTCAGATTGAGTTTATTATATATGACTGCCACCATATAGTAGAGAGGGATGGATACAATTAGAGCGCCTGTGGGGGTTCCGACCCAGCATGCCACTACCTTTCCGAGGCCGCCTAAATTGATCTGGTTATTCAGTATTCCGATTCCCATGATTGCGCCGACAACCGCCTGGGATGTTGAAACAGGCAGCCCCAAAAGCGTCATTATGGTTACGGTCACCGCCGCCGCCACAGAAGAAATTACGGCCTGATCAAGCCTGATGCTGGTCAGCCCTTTGAGGGTTTCTATGCCTGCCTGTCCTGACACAAGCGCCCCTATCACCACAAAAACCGATGCAAGAACAGCCGCTGTCCAGAACTTTAGCATCCTGGAAGAGACCGCTGTGCCGAACACATTGGACGCATCGTTGCTTCCAAGGGACCATCCTAAAAAAACTCCGCCTAAAAGAGAAAACATTATACCCGCCTCTTCATACTGATAATGTTAATCTGTCTGGATACACGGTCTGCCTGATCTGAAATTTCTCCCATAGTTACGATTAGTTCCTTTAGCTGGAGTTTAATGAAGGGGTCTATGTCTGACTCAAAAATCTTAATAATAATACGCTGCTCAATATGGTCGCAGTGACTTTCATTAGTGTCGATTGTGTTTAGCAAAGCCCTGATGCCATGCTTTTTCTTTAAAAGGGCTGTTACCTGTTTATCCAGAAGCTCACAGCACTCCATGCTGATGCGTACCAGCTCTTTTATGTCCAGTATGAGAAATTCAGGTATAACGAGCTTTTGAGTTTGCATGATGAATAGAATGCGTTCAAAAAAACGCGGGATTTCATCGATTGCTTCCAGAAGGCGCATTATATCCCCGCGCGCATCCGGTATAAGAGCCTTGCTGTACATCATGTCATTGATAGTGTCGCAAATATCGTCTGCCCTTGACTCATATTTGTGGGTTTGTGTTATAAGAAAATCAAAATTTTCACAATGTTCGTCGTCAACGCACGCATTTAAAGCCTTTAAGAAGCTTTTTCCGGTCATCTTCAGGCAATCCATGTATTCTTCGATCAGTAATTCAACTTTGTGTTCCTTTTTAAAAAGAAAACTAAACATAGCGGCAACCTTTATTTATGAATTCATCTTTATTTATAATTATTCAGCCACAGATCTACGCTGATCATCACTGATATTTTTTCTTTTGTTATCATATACAAATCTTTTGAATCCTGCTTTTCCGCCAAAATTCAATAATAAGCCAACTTCAATATTTGTTGCCTTCAAGTAATTGATTAATTGAGCTTCATGTATAGAGTTAATGGCCACTCATTACAGGCTTAATAAAAACTTCTAAAAATAACATCTGTGGTTTCTTTGTATTTAAACCTATCTGCGTTCATCTGTGCCTGCCCCGTAGGTCATATGATCGTACTGGGGTGAATCTGTGGCTGAATAGTTACAATATTTTTTTCCTAAAAACTGAAATGGAGTTGACTCTATACTAAAAATTATTATGTAATACAAGAAGTTGTTTAACCCAAATATTTCATGAAAAAAGAAACTTTTTTGCGTCCTCTGCGACACTGCGGTGAATAGAAAACCGGATTAGAATTTGAAAAGGAAAAGATTCAATGAAACAGAAATCCATTAAGAAGCCGTCAATAGATTTCGACCTCCGGCAGTTGGAGATTTTTTGCAGGGTGGTTGAACTAAAAAGTTTTTCAAAAGCAGCCGAAGCTGTTTTCCTGGCGCAGGCCTCTGTCAGCGAGAGAATTGCCTCTCTGGAAAGCATGGTCGGGGTAAAACTGCTTGATAGATTGGGCCGGCAGGTTGTTCCGACAAAAGCAGGCAAACTTCTTTATAAGCACGCAAATGAGCTGTTGGATATGAAAAGAAGAGCCTGTCTTGAGATGGAAAACTTTCTTGGCATTAAAAAGGGCGATATTCATATAGGCGCAAGCACAATACCCGGCGAATACATTCTTCCTAAATCTATCGGGCTTTTTAATGAGAAATATCCATCAATATCCGTTATAATGACTATTGCAGATACAGATGAAATCGAGCGTCGCATTCTTCATGGAGATTTTGAGCTTGGCATTGTAGGGTCAAAAAGTTCACATGAAAACCTTACATATCATGCATTATGGAACGACGAACTGGTTTTGGCTGTGCCCAGAAACCACCGCTGGGGTAAAAAAAAGGAGATAGATATTAAAGAGCTTTCTAACGAGCCCTTTATATTAAGGGAAGTCGGTTCAGGAACCCTGAGAATAATAGAAGAGTATCTTGGCCCATCTGCATCAAAGATTATTGATTCCCTTCAAGTTGTTGCCAGGTTTGGATCTTCCACAGCGATCAAAGAAGGCATTAAGGCAGGTCTCGGTTTATCCATCCTGTCTTCAAGAGCTATTGAAACCGAGCTTGAAACAGGATCGCTTAAGGTCTTACATATAAAAGGGCTTTCCCTGTTGCGAAAATTTTATCTAATCATGGATAAAAGGAGAACCGTTTCTCCAATATGCCGCGCTATGCTTGATTTTCTGACAGCCACTATAACACCTGTGTAAGTTGTCGCTGACCTGCGCTTTTATAAAATCTTGTATATAAGTTCATAATAGGGAAGAAAAGTCAGCCTGGTTTTGCCGGATTGACGCGGTTCGGTGATTATACTGAATTACTTTTTGGGGATTTTTTAATCCGTCAAACATAGGGTACGTGCTGATCGTTGTGCCTGTTATACCCTGTTTTCTTTCTTGACAATGGGGAGCACCTCATATACAAATCTATTTATTAATCGGTATCGCAGGAGAAGTAGAATAGGTCGTGGCTGCATATTTATCTGAAAGGTTAAACGATCCTCAGTTTTATATGCCTGGATTCAAAACTAACCATTAAAAGGAGCAAAACCATGAGAGCAATTAAATTTGCAGTTAGCGCAGGGTTGATCTTTGCTGTTTCCTTGTTTTTGTTTTTTGATACCCAAAGAGCATGGTCTGTTGAGAAAGAAAATTATTGTTTTACCTGCCATACAAGCGCACGGAAGCTGATACAGATCACGAGAGAGATTGCTGAAGCCAACAAAGGCAAACCAGGGGCCTCGACCGAAGCCGAAGGGGGAGGGTGAGGATCTGTAGACTTGGCGCCGTTGGCGCCGCACGAAAAGATTTTTGTTGATAGTGAATTCGCTGAGGATGAAAATCATGGGGGAATCGGCTGTGATGAATGCCACGGCGGCGATCCAAACGAACCTGACTGGAAGAAAGCCCACGAAGGCGTTGTCAAGGACCCATCCTATCCTGATCCTTCCGAGGCCTGCGGAGCATGTCATGAGGAGATTGCAGAAAATTATCAGACCAATCTTCACATAACCCTTGCTCCTAAAAAGAAAATGATAGACATGAGGGCCAATCCAGACAAGTCTGTGTGTAAAAAGGTGGATGCAGCCGTAGAGGGCCATTGCAAAGAGTGCCACAGCAGTTGCGGCCAGTGCCATATAAGCCGCCCGGAACCTGCTGGAGGCGGGCTAATGGAAGGGCACCTTTTCCAGAAAAGTCCACCAATGGATCAGGTTTGTACTGTATGTCACAGCAGCCGTGTCGGAAATGAATTTCTTGGCAAGAATGAGGGCATACCACCTGATATTCATAAAGAAAAATACTTTAAATGCACCAAGTGTCATAAAGCGGATGAGATGCATGGGGACGGCAAGGATTATGCTAACCGTTACGAGGTGAAAAACGGCCCTAAATGTTTGGACTGCCATAATGAGATCTATGACGCAAAATCTGAAAATGCTAAAAATCACTGGATACACAAAGATCAGGTGAGTTGCCGGGTCTGTCACTCCCAGCCATATCTTAACTGCAGTACCTGCCATTTAGGACCAGGATTTAAAAGCTCATCCATTGACTTTAAAATTGGCCTTAATCCTTTGAAGTCAAAGAACAGGCCCGAGAAGTTTGTGACACTCCGTCATATCCCGGTAGATCAGGATACCTTTAAGTTTTTTGTAAAGGATGGTCTGACCAACTTTGACAGGCTTCCTAACTGGAAGCTGACTACACCGCATAATATCAGGCGGCAGACACCACAAAACAAAACATGCAATGCCTGTCATGGAAATAACGACCTGTTTTTGCTTAAAAAGGACGTAAAAAGGAAATATTTAAAGGCAAACAAAAACGTTATAGTGCCGACGGATCTAATTCCCAAAAAGAGGCAAAATGAATAACTTTCGTAAAATTATTTAACTTTTAAGTGTTAAAGGAGGAAATAAGATGAAAAGACGCGCTTTGTTTGTATTTGTATTAGCTTTTGTTTTTGGTTTGGCTCTGACTGCTCCAACAGCCATTGCCAAAGACTTGACAGCCAAAGAGCTGGTGACCGAGGCTAAAAAGAGTATCTGTGAGGTATCGGTCTCTGATGCCAAGGCCTTATTCGACAAAGGTGGATATATTTTTTTAGACTGCCGGACCAGCAAAGAATTTAAGATGGGTCATATCCCGGGAGCAATGAATATTTCAAGGGGTCTGTTGGAGTTCAAGATTGCCAAGAAAGTGCCTGATAAGAATGCTAATATTGTTATATATTGCGTAGTAGGGGGTCGTGGCAGCCTGGCTACCTATACCTTGGGTCAAATGGGATACAAGAACGTCAAAAACCTGGATGGTGGTTGGAAGGCATGGGAAAAGGCGGGCTATCCAATTGAATAACCCGTTTGTTATGTAAAAAAACAGGGCGCCTCAACTTGAAGTGCCCTGTTTTGCAGAAAAACCTAATAAGAAAGGGTGCCCCATTATAATGGAGCACCCTTTCTTTGTTTGAAATAATGGTCTAAACTACTGTTACATTTACTGCGGCAGGACCTTTTTGACCCTGCTCTATGTCAAAGGTAACCCGATCGCCATCATGAAGAGTCTTGAAGCCTTCGCCTTCGATTCCTGAATGATGAACAAATACATCCGGCCCTTCTTCTTGTTCAATGAACCCGTAGCCTTTTTTATCGCTAAACCATTTTACAATTCCATTAGTCATAGTGACACCCTCCTTTCAAAAAATTTTCATGGTTCCAAACTTCAGGCTGCCACTTTTAACAAATGGATATTTCCTTCGGAACGAAACCCGCCCGTTAAACAAACACGAGCATCTATTGAGACCATTATTACAAAAAATGTTTTGAATATGTTGCAATGGTCTCCTACCAATTTATGTAATAATAAACTGTTTTTAGGCAAAGTCAAATTTATTTTTGCGTGAGACATAAGTTATTTTCAAATGTCCGTCAAATTCTTAGAGAAAAAAGAGGGCATTGAAGGAAACTAATCGGTTTTTTCTATGAAAAACCATTTTACTATCGGATATTCCAGTTTGACTAATCGACATATTCAATTCAAAGTAAATAATTTTACTTCATTGAATGGAATGCTAACGAAAGGAGATAAATAGGAAAATTGAAAAATTTTTTTTCAACACGCTGGGGGATTATTGGAGTAGGAGGGCTTATCGGTGTATTTGCCGCCCTTTTGCAGAAGCTGGGAAATCCCGGAAATATGGGTATCTGCGTGGCATGCTTTGAAAGAGATATTGCAGGCGCCCTGGGACTGCATCGCGCGGCGGTAGTCCAGTACCTGAGGCCTGAGATTATCGGTTTTGTTCTTGGCTCATTGGTTGCCGCTTATATTTTTAAGGAGTTTCGGCCAAGAACGGGATCGGCGCCTGTTGTCAGGTTTGTTTTAGGCGTTTTTGCTATGATCGGGTCTCTTGTTTTCCTGGGATGTCCCTGGAGGGCAATGCTGCGCTTAGCTGCTGGAGACGGCAATGCTATTTTCGGCCTGTTTGGCCTTAGTTTCGGCATCTGGGTCGGAACACTCTTTCTTAAGGGCGGATACAATCTGGGGCGTACCAAAACAACCCATACATCGGTTGGATGGATGTTACCGCTGACCATGCTTGGCTTTTTCTTACTAATGCTGATTTTTCCACATATCGAAGGACAGGGCAAAAGTGGGGTGCTGTTTTACAGCCTAAAAGGTCCCGGCGCTATGCATGCTTCCCTGATCATATCTCTTGCCGTAGGTCTCGCAATAGGATTTCTCGCCCAGCGAAGCCGCTTTTGTACGATGGGGGCGTTACGCGACCTGATCCTGTTCCGCCAGGTTCATCTCCTGACAGGCGTCATTGCACTTGTGGCAACAGCATTTATCGTAAATCTTATCGTTGGGCAGTTCCATCCAGGCTTTGCCAAGCAACCGGTGGCCCATACCATGCAAATCTGGAACTTTGGGGGAATGGTTCTGGCAGGGCTTGCTTTTGCTCTTGCAGGAGGATGTCCGGGCCGGCAGCTTTTTCTGGCCGGCGAAGGCGACGGGGATGCAGCAATTTTTGTGATAGGGATGATTGTAGGAGCAGGTTTTGCCCACAATTTTGGCTTGGCAAGTTCACCCAAAGGGGTTGGGCCTCACGGCATTGCGGCAGTTATTATCGGTCTTATAGTCTGTCTGTTTATCGGTTTTACGATGAGAAAAAGAGTAAGCTAAGGCTGCCTTTTCCCCATAAGTGTCGAGGCATATTTTTGTCCTTAATTAACAATTAGTTATTAACAATTGATTATTGATTATTTGTTTTACATTTTTATATTTATGCTCAAAAAGCCAATAATAATAGTTAATAATCAATTGATAACTGTTAATTGCTAATGGAGAGATAACTTATGGGTAAAGAATAAGCTAAGGAGGTAAAATTATGAGTATAATTGTTGATGCTGGAGGACTTTCTTGCCCCCAACCAGTCTTGATGACACTGGATAAGATCAAGAAAATACAAAAAGGGGAAATACTAATAAAGGTGGATACAGATACCTCAAAAGAGAATGTGAGCCGGGCTGCACAAAGCCAGGGCTGGGCGGTTGCAGATATTCAGGAGAAAGAGGGAGGATATCAGCTTACTATTAAGAAGTAGTCGAGTAGAAAATTGGTCGAGTGGTCGAGTGGTCGAGTAGAAAATTGGTCGAGTGGTTAAGGGATTAAGGGATTAGAATCAGCATGATACCTTCAATGCCTAAATTCCCAAATCCCTAAATTCCTAAATTCAAGGGGAATAAGAAATTGTCATTTTTTGAATTTTTAAAACCAAAAAAAGAAAAAAAATTACCTGAGTCTGATCAGGACAGGGGTATATTGGTATTTGAACATACCAGCGAGGTGATCCGTGCTGAGAGCGTTCTTAAGGCATCAGGATGGAAAATCCGGGTTATGGGGCCGCCGCCCGAGATTCAGAGCGGCTGCGACCTGGTAATCGAGTTTCCTCTTATAGAAGAACTGAATATCTTAAGAACGCTCCGGAAGGCCGGGATTTCACCCAAAAAGATAGTTCCTGTCAGCAGCCCCCTGCTGCGGCCTGTGGATCTTTTTCAGATTAAGGACTTTGGCCAATACCTGATGGTTCGCGCTGCTAATATGAAATTAACTGTTGAGAAAAAGACCCTGAATATCGTAAACATATCAGGCGGCGGCTGTCCGGATGTCCCCTATCTGGCGCAGGAAATGGTTGGCAAATCGCTCTCTGAAGCGCCAAGTCCAAGGGAAATCGGTCATACTCTCTGCGGATATGCGCTGCAACTGGCTTATGAGGAGATGACACGCCGATGCTCGCCATAGTGGGAACCGTTCCTGATCAAAAGTTTCCTCTAACAACAGGGGAAGTCAGCATGGAAGACGATGAAATCTGCATCCAGGGAAAGCGGGCCCATGTTAACCGCGGGACTTCGGCCTTGCTGGCCGCGGCTATCAAAACCGGAGAAGTGCTGGGACAATTGGAAGTTTTTGGATATCTCGTTGGAGACATTGGCCTTGGAGATGGCAGCCGGAAACTTTATGAATATCTGACTAAGGATCTTGGTCGATCCGAGTTTTCCGCCATCACATTTCATTATCTTCAGCCGGATGTAGACTGGCACAACCGTGTTTTATTTGCTATAAAAGAAATGACAAAACAGCCTATCCTGATTGCGGATGCCGGATTTATGTATGCAGCCAAGATGAGCGGTCAGGCCGCTGCATACGATCTGTTTACACCCGATGCAGGTGAGCTGGCCTTTCTGGCCGATGAAACTGCGCCGCATCCGTTTTACACACGGGGTTTTCTTCTTCAGGATGAAAAGCGTGTGCCGGATCTGATTAAACGTGCATATGCACATAAAAATGCTTCGCGCATTCTCCTTGTTAAGGGTGAAAAGGATCACCTGGCTGACCAGGATGGGATTAAGGCAACAATCGACAGCCCTGCCTGTGAAGCCATGGAGGCTATGGGCGGCACAGGGGATACCCTGACCGGTATTGTTGCAGGCTTGATTGAATCGGGAATGGAAATCAGCAAAGCCGCGATTGTTGCCGCAAAGGCGAATCGATTAGCCGGCTATTATGCCCGGCCGACGCCGGCAACCCAGGTGATAGAGATAATACGCCAGATACCAGGAGCGCTGGAGGAGATTCTACAGGAAAAGGTAACCGGTAAGGCAACCACAAAATGAAGTTTATCTTTGTTTGTCAGGAGCATAATAAAATTTTTGAAAGTGATCGGTTCAGGATCATGGATGATCGAGGAGTCTTGATAGATGGCTCCGGCAATAAAACCTGGGATGCAAAGGTTGAGCTTTTATCTTCATGTCCCTTTTGCGGGAAGAAGCATATTTTTGATGTGAATGAACTTGTATGCCCGTTTACGTAGAGTCTAAGGAGAAAAAATGAAAGAGATTGATGCCAGGGGCCTGGCCTGTCCGGCTCCGGTATTGCAGACAAAAGCAGCCATCGAAGAAGCAAATCCGAATGTAATCAAGGTTATCGTTGATAATGAGGCATCCAAACAAAATGTTTGCCGGTTTTTAGAATCCCGGAACTATGAAATCTCTGTACAAGAGGAGGGAAGCGATTTTCATGTTACAGGGAAGCGTGAAGCAGGATTTGCTCCTGAAGTTTCAATTGATGAGAAATCAAGAACCGATACAAAGAAAATCATGGTCATGCTGGCTACTGACCGTATGGGCTTTGGCGATGACGAGCTTGGTTTAAAACTCATGATTAGCTACATCAAGACGCTAAAAGAGATGGGACCCGAGCTGTGGCGGCTGGTTTTTGTGAACAACGGCGTTAAACTCACAATTAAGGGTTCCGAGGTATTACCTGTTCTGAAAGGCTATGAAAAGGACGGGCTTCATATCATGGTGTGCGGGACCTGCCTGACCCATTTTGATTTGCTGGATAAAAAACAGGTGGGAGAAACAACCAATATGCTTGATATTGTAACAGCCATGCAGCTAGCCGACAAAGTGATTAATATATAGTGTAAATTATCTTTTACGATTTGCTGCATAAAACATTTTGAGGTGTGTTCATCATGATCGAAATAGATATACCGGGTTTTGGCAGTTTGCGGCTTGAGCGCCTGATTTTGGATTACAATGGCACGATAGCTGTTGACGGCCAACCAGTTCAGGGGGTGAAAGAACGTTTAATAGCCCTTGCGCGGCACGTCGAAATTCATGTATTAACAGCGGATACTTTTGGAGGGGTCGAGAAAAAGCTCTCGGATATTCCATGCAAAATACATGTCTTACCGGTTGAGGCTCAGGATAAAGGCAAAATGGAATACGTAGATAGACTGGGCGCCGGCGGAACAGTGTGCATTGGAAACGGCCGCAACGATGTTATGATGCTAAAAAAGGCGGCTCTTGGCATAGCGGTTGTGCAGGATGAAGGCGCGGCCGCCTCTGCTGTTTTTTCTGCAGACGTTGTGGTAACCGACATATTGTTTGCGCTTGACCTTCTCACAAACCACATGCGTTTGACAGCTACCTTGCGCTCATGATTTGTGGTTTAATTATTTCAGTATGTTACGAAAACTTTGGACTTTCAAGTCAATCATACCTCAATTGAGCTTTTAGCAGTTAGCTTTTAGCAGTTAGCACAATAATTTCAATATATTGCTAAAGGTCAACATTTCACCCAATGGGTGAAAATCTAATCGCTGGTAACCACCTGAGATAATAAGAGCTAACAGCTAATTGCTAAAAGCTAATCGCTCATCTTAGTTAAAAGGAAATAAAAAATGGTAGAACAGAAAGCAAAGAAGCTTCGCCTTACTGAGACCGTTAAAGGATCGGGCTGAGCCTCGAAATTGCCTCCGGGGGACCTGGAGAGGGCGCTTTGCGGGATGGAATTTCCGACTGATCCAAATCTTATCGTAGGTATGGATAATGTGGACGACGCAGGGGTTTATAAAATCACGGATGATATTGCCATTATCCAGACCGTGGATTTTTTCACACCGATTGTAGATGATCCGTACTGGTTTGGACAGATAGCCGCTGCCAATGCCTTAAGCGATGTCTATGCAATGGGCGGTATTCCCAAGACGGCCATGAATATTGTGGCGTTTCCGATAAAAGAGATGGATATTTCCATCCTCCGTAAAATCATACAGGGCGGCCTGGACAAGATGAAGGAGGCGGATGTAGTTCTGGTAGGAGGACACAGCGTGGAGGACAAAGAGTTGAAATACGGTTTGTCCGTCACCGGTTTTATCCATCCTGATCGGATTCTCACAAAGAAAAATCTAAAAATTGGAGATCGACTGATACTTACCAAGCCGCTTGGCACCGGTATTATTAACACAGCTATTAAAGGGGGGCTTGCTTCAAGGGAAGCCATAGAATTTGTTACACGTCTTATGGCTACACTTAACCGGGATGCAGCTCAAGTAATGGAAGGCTTTCCTGTTCACGCCTGCACCGATATTACCGGTTTTGGCCTGATAGGTCATGTTGCTGAAATGGTTGTGGATTCAGATTTTGGAATCGGCCTCTGGTCTGAGAAGATACCGATAATCCCTGAAGCCTTTGATTATGCGGCAATGGGGCTTGTGCCTGCCGGAGCTTATAAGAACAGGGAGTTCCGTGAGGGTATGGTCGATATTTCTCCTTCTGTAAAACAGGCTGTTCTGGATATACTATACGATCCCCAGACATCCGGAGGGCTGCTTATCTGTGTGGAAAGCGAGAGCGCCGGCGATCTGGTAAATGAATTAAAGAAAAAAGGGATAGATGATGCCGCAATTATCGGAGAGGTTTTGTCTAAACCTAAAGGGAAAATAGTTGTAAATCCGTAAATCGCTCGCAAATGACTTTTTTACGACAGCATAAAGATAGGGAACAACGCTGTCTTTCATTCAAGAATCCCTTCCTCCAGGAAAAGCCCATCTGGATCTGCAACCAGGGTCAGACGAGCCACCTTTGGAGTGAACTCCTTGAGAATATGGTTGTGCCAGCTATTCATCTAAAACTCCAACCGCGATCAATCTGATTCCTCTTTATTAGGGGGCTTTGCAGCAAAAATGGTTAATTTCAGCTCTGCATCATCTATCAACTGATATTCCGGCTTACGCCCTGACAGTTTTTCGCTTTCGGTGATGATAATCGGCACACCCTCGCCTGGCTTATCCATAATAAAACTGCGCTGACTGCCAATGGCGTTCACATTCATCGGGCAACGCGCCAGCAGGGTACTCAACAACTCGTTGCGTGCAGATTGGCGTTCTGAAAGGCTGTCGATGGTCATGGTATTGGGGATCGTTCCCGGCGAATAAATTTCAAGCCTGTCGGCAAAAAGATGCAGGCGGATTCTCGATCCATAAACGGAGTAATCGCGATGCACAACCGCATTGACAATGGCTTCAAAAACCGCATTCATCGAGAACTGCGGCGTTTCAATGCGATTTGGCGCTTTGATTGCGTAAACGCGCATATTGCGCTCGACGAATTTGCACGCTTCCTTCACCTGCTTATCCAGCGGACCCGTGATATCCTTTGCATCGAGTTGATAGTCTGCGTTTCGTTCAGTGCCACGATAGCAAACCGCCTGAACATAAGCAGTCCTGACAAATTCTTCCGGGTGTTCCGTCGCCATCAGCACACCGCTGACTGTAGGTCGTAACACACCGTCTTCGTCGGCAACAACCAGTTTGATTTTCAGGAGAAATTCCTGGTCATCGGCCGGCGATATAACGGTTCTGAATCGTTTCCATAACCGGGGCTCAAGCACTTCGGGGTCCGCCATGGCGATCGGCTGTTCATCAAAGCGTATCAAGCGGGTTTGACTGCGCTGCTGAAACAGGCGAGCCAGCACATCCGGCTTCATCCGTCGTTTTGAACTGCCGATCCGTCGGAAATAACCGCCCGGACTTTGATGCACGAACAAACTTCTGGGAACATCCACGCGAATAATGATTTTTTCATCACTGTTTTTGTCGGCAATCGGAATTTTGCGAATGACGCAGTCCAAAGGAGGTTCGATCAAGTCATTGCATATTCCTCGTAGCCACGTTTCGACAACATCCAGCAAGTTCATGGGGATGCCGACAATGGCTTTTGATTTATCATCTACGCCTAGTAAAATGACGCCTGTAGTCGTGTTCGCCATAGCTGCCAGTTCATCGGCCATGCTGTTTCGGTGCGGACCGGTAATTTTATCTCCGCTGAAATCAACTGTTTTCAGTTCGAGAACAGAGTCTTCACCGAGGGAGATTTGCTTCAATAAATTCGCTGTATTGTTAAACATTATTTTCCTCCATTCGCGGTTCCTATTCCAATACGATCCGGACTTTTCCGGGCTCCTTGCCCTTGGTAAGCTGATCCAGGTAATCCTCAACTCGGTGGACATCCTGCAGAAACTGATAGGCCTGCTTCAGCAATACTCGGCTAAAAGCACGATTTTGCCCCCCAAAAGGTTACTTTAAGGCCTTATTTGGCCCAAATTATGAGGGTTGTGGTGTAGTGTCAACTATTTTGGCGTGGCCCGACCCCAATCAACCCTTACCCCAATCAACCCTTTTGCCCTCCAACGCAATGGACCACACAAGAGGCTCTGCCCAGCCATGCTTTTCAGCCACTTGAGGAACTGTGAAGCCCTGCTTCAATTCGGTATTTACCGGATTTGGCAACACTGCCATTTTGGGTAAATGGTTAGAAATTGTCTGTTGCGGCACACCCAAACACAATGCAATACGGTCTTGGGGAATCCCAAGGCGGCGCATATGAAAGATCTTTAAATCTAGCTCGACCTGGGTTTTTGCTCGAAGATCGGCGATATAATTATCCACCGTTCGTCTGGATCGACCGATTGCTTTTCCAATTTCGGCAGAAGACAATCGGGCGTTTTTCTCATACGCCCGACGGGCAGTGTTTCTTGCCTCTTCTTCGGATAACTGGAGGGGGCCGATGGCTTTTTTAGCCGCATAGAGGAGTGGATCCAAACCATCTAGCGTTATAATGTGGACCGGTATTTCGGTTGCGCCGATATCCTTGTATGCCTGCAAGCGGTGGGCACCGTCCAGAATGCGGTATTTATCGCCATATTCCGGATGAATCTGTACCTCGATGGGATCGATCTCAAAACCATCGCGCATGTTTTCGGCAAACATGGAGACACGCTTTAAAGAAACCCCTTCCCGTGGGTATATGTCCTCATCCAGGATTATTTGTGTAATGGGAACTGTGCAGGCTGTTTTTGCCATGATGCCACTTTCTGCAATAATCAGGTTTAAATTGATGCAAAAGCGCAAGAACTAAGGTCATGATATGACCATATCAACAGATAAAATAGAAACTTATAATTTTAGGGGCGGAA